>PKSW01000318.1 GCA_002869465.1 Marinilabiliales bacterium | reverse complement strand
CGGGGATCAGGGGTATTAATATTTGAAGTCTGTTCAATAGGTGTAGAAACACCATAAAAATCAACCCGAACACCATTCAGCATATTTGGGTTGGCTTTTCCAGCCCTGATCTTTTGAAATTCACGTTCCAAATGATCAATAGCATGTTTCATATTTTCTTCTGCTTCCTCAAGGCATAAAATGGCATCATCATTCATAACTTACATTTTTGATCATACAAATGTATATAATTCTAAAAATTATAATTCATTATTAATTATTGTTCCCGTATCTTCACCGGTAACCACTTTATACAAGTTGCCGGATTGGTTCATGTTGAACACCACGATTGGAATATTGTTTTCCCTGCATAATGTAAAAGCAGTCATATCCATAATCTTCAATTGTTTTTCGTAGGCTTCATCAAAAGAAAGTTTATCAAACTTTTTGGCTGACTTGTCTCTTTCCGGATCAGCTGTATAAACCCCATCAACTCGGGTGCCCTTTAACAACGCATCCGCTTTTATTTCAATACTTCGCAAAGCGGAAGCTGAATCGGTAGTAAAAACTGGATTCCCGGTTCCCCCGGATATGATCACGATTTTACCCTGTTCCAAATATTCAATCGCTTTTTTACCATTCATTTTTTCAGTAACCGGTTCTACCAATAAACCTGAGAGCAATTTGGTTTCAGCCCCCAGCTTTTCAAGTTCGGATTGTAATGCCACAGAGTTGATTACGGTAGCTAACATACCCATATAATCTCCCTGTATCCTATCAAATCCCTTTGCAGCACCTTGTATGCCTCTGAATATATTACCCCCCCCAATCACGATGGCAATTTGAACATTTTCATGGGCCACTTTGATTATTTCTTTACCATATTTCTCCAATTGTTCAGGGTCAATTCCATATGACTGCTCGCCCATCAAGGCCTCGCCACTCAACTTCAGCAATATTCTTTTATACTTCATATAATTCGTTTTTATTTAACGATCAGAACCAGTAGCCTAAATTAATAAAAAATGAAACATCCTTATATATATTCGAACCCATGATACTTACCTCTACTGGGCCAATAAAACTGTCGTAACTAAACTTGGCGCCATATCCTACAACCCAATTTTTACTATCAAATAAATCCTCGGCATACCATTCATTAGCTCCCAAATCACCCATAAATGTAACATATAGTTTTTTATAGAAATTATATTGCACGTGAAATTTAAGAATAGCCTGGTAAAGCCCATACTTTTGCACAAATTTAACTCCTGAAAAAGGTTGGAACCCATTCACATAACTAACTGGACTCTGTCCTCCCATGTAGAACCAATGCTGCACGGGCGGACGTTTATAAGTACTTGCAGGTTTGTTAGATGAAAAAGGATAACCCTTTTGATATGTTCCTCCTAAAAAAATACCTGGTTTAAGTGATATCCTTTTAGAAACAGGAATACTTTGATTGTATTTTAACCAAAATACTAAAGAGTTCTCAAAAACTTGTTGCACCCAGTTAGAAGATATAGGGGTTACATATTCAAATCTTAATTCGGAAAGCACACCCTTTGTTGCCAGGTATGCTTTATCTCGTGTATCTGAGTTAAATGAGAAATAAAAATTCGCATAGCTATTGTAATCAGTTATAGAGTCTGCTTCATTTTCAAGTTTTGATTTAAACCTGAAATACTCATAATTCCCCCCGATTCTGAACCAATGCCGGTTTTTTAATATTTTTTGAGCAAATAATGATACTTCAAAATTTGTAAAATTCCAATTTTCAGTAATTGCGCTTAAATTAGCAGGATTATCATATACATTGAAGTTAAATGAATATATTTCAAGTTTACCGCCATAACCAGGTTTTGCCCCATTATCCTTGATGTATAGCCCTCTAAATCTTGGATTTGGCCCAATAACCAGGTCAGTAAACGCTTTCGAGTTTCTCCCAACTACATTTCTAAAAGCGCCATTCAGTAAAACACTTACAGAATAGTCATCATCATAATGAGCACCAACCGAGATATAACCAACATCACCCTCTTTTACATTTAGGACTAAGTTAGTTTTATCCCCATCAAACTGAAACTCATAAAACAGATGCTTAAAGAATTTACTTCCATATGCTAATTGAATTACATCTTCAAGATCATCAAATTTAACCCACGAATTCTCGAATTGGCCGAATGAATTTTCAAAATAAGATGCATCAACTTTTTTGTTTCCAACTACAATTAGTTTATTTACAAAAACAGAGTCTAAGGGCGCAGCAGTATATGATTTCAAAGGTTTGAATTCCAGCGCATTTAAAGAATCGGCCAGTGCTTTTAACTCATCATAATGTTCTCTTGCTACTTTTTCACCAATAGCGATAATTGAATCATAATTATTAAAATCCATCATACCGTATGGCATTTCGAAATGGATATATAAATCAGTTAGCTCATAACCAATTTTATTAGCATCTTCCCTGTTGAAACCAATTATCTGATCGATCACTGAAGTCATGGAATTCAAATCTTCAATGGTTTTTTTATTACCCGACTGAACATCAGCCCCGATAATAAAATCTACACCCTTATCTTTTACCGGTTTTACGGGATAATTATTAACTACTCCCCCATCAACCAGGTAATTGCCTTCATAGGATGTAGGAGAGAAATAAGCTGGTATAGACATACTCGAACGAATCGCCATGGGCAGATACCCATTATCAAGCAAAACTGCTTCACCAGTTAACAAATTGGTACCAATACATAAAAAAGGTGTTGGCAACTGACTAAAATCATAAATGTTATAGCCAGGAGAATAAATGCGATTCAGCATCATATTAATTACCTGGCCTTCATACATGGAAGCCTTTAGACCAACTTTCTTATTACGAACAGGGAAATCCATAATATAGGTATCTCCGAATTCCTTTTCTTCATAGTTGATATATTTTCGATCAATTTTGTCAGTCATTAAATCATCCCAATTCACACTTCTTATGATCGTTAACATTGTATCAGGATGGTAACCAAGGGCATACATTCCACCTACAATTGAACCAGCACTGGAACCGGCAACGTAATCTACTTCAAGCCCAACTTCCTGCATTACTTTCAATAAACCGATATAGGCCCAGCCTTTGGCTCCACCCCCGCTCATTACCAATCCAACTTTGGGCCGTTTTGATTTCTCAGTTACAGTATCATCCTGCCCTATTATCGATTTAACAGGAAGAATCCAGCAAAGTAATATAAATGAAAGAATTAAATATTTTACTTGATGGGCCAATTCGAGTCAGTTATTAGTTCCATACAAATATAGAACGAAAACCCAATCGTTATATACCCAGCGATAGATAATGAAAGAAAAGATGAATCGTACCCTAAATTATTATTAAGCTCCTTTTCCGTGACAATGTTTGAATTTTTTACCGCTTCCACATGGACAAAGGTCGTTTCTGCCTACCTTTTTCTCCACTTTAACAGGCTGAACTCGCGCCTGATCCTGCGTATTACTGTATGCCTGAGAAAGCAGGTCACCTCTTTCTTCCTTCATCTGAGAACGATCAAGTCCACGGGGTTTCTTAGCTTCTTTCACAGCTTCCCTATTCGGTATAAAAATATCGCCCTTGATGAGGAATGAGCCCACTTCCTTATTAATTTTCTGAATCATTTTTTTGAATAATTCAAAGGATTCAAACTTATAGATCAGTAAAGGGTCTTTCTGTTCGTAGGATGCATTTTGCACGGACTGTTTCAGGTCGTCCATTTCACGTAACTGTTCTTTCCACGAGTCATCAATATGGGCTAGAGTTACTCCTTTTTCAAATGAGAGACAAACTTCCTTACCTTTTGTTTCGACAGACTTTTTAAGGTTGGCAACAATCTGCATGTTCTTGATACCATCCGAGAATGGAATAGCTATATTTTCATATTGCGATTGGTTCTCAAAAACATCCGTTATAACAGGCAAAGTATCGTCAGCTAATTTAGTTTGCTTGACTAAATAACTTTTATATACTTCGTTAAATAGTTTCTCGGTTAATTCTTCTCCACTTATAGCTATAAATTCCTTTTCATCCACAGGAGATTCGATGGCTAGGGTTCTGTACAATTCCATTTTAAACCCATCGAAATCACGGGCGTCCTGGTAATCGGCAACTGTTTGTTCGCATAAATCATAAATCATGTTCGAGATATCTACGGAAAGCCTTTCACCGAATAAGGCATGTCTTCTTCGCTTATAAATTACCTCGCGTTGCGAATTCATCACATCGTCATACTCCAGCAAACGCTTCCGTATACCGAAGTTATTTTCTTCCACTTTTTTCTGCGCCCGTTCAATTGATTTGGTTATCATTGAATGCTGGATCACTTCGCCTTCATCCAAACCAAGCCGGTCCATAATACCGGCAATACGCCCTGAGCCGAACATACGCATCAGGTCGTCTTCAAGCGAGACAAAGAATTGTGAACTACCGGGATCGCCCTGCCTTCCAGCGCGACCTCTTAACTGTCGGTCCACACGTCTCGAATCATGTCGTTCCGTTCCGATAATGGCCAAACCGCCCGATTTTTTAACTCCTTCTCCCAATTTAATATCCGTACCACGACCCGCCATGTTGGTAGCAATGGTAACCATTCCGGGCTGGCCAGCTTCTTTAACAATTTGCGCTTCTTTCTGGTGCAGTTTTGCATTCAACACATTATGATCCAAGTGCTTTCTTGTCAGCATCCGGCTTAACAATTCAGATGTTTCAACCGATGTAGTACCAACCAACACAGGTCTTTTCTCATTGACGAGCTTTTCAATCTCATCGATCACCGCGTTGTACTTTTCACGTTTGGTTTTATACACCAGGTCTTCCCTGTCGTCGCGGACAATAGGTTTATTTGTAGGTATCACTACCACATCCAGTTTATAAATATCCCACAACTCACCCGCTTCTGTTTCAGCCGTCCCAGTCATACCGGCCAGTTTTTTGTACATCCTGAAATAATTTTGCAGCGTGATGGTAGCATAGGTTTGCGTGGCGGCTTCAACTTTCACATTTTCCTTTGCTTCAATCGCCTGGTGCAATCCATCGGAGTACCTGCGGCCTTCCATGATACGACCGGTTTGCTCATCAACAATTTTAATTTTATTGTCCATGATCACATACTCAACATCCTTTTCAAACAAGGTATATGCTTTCAGCAACTGGTGAACGGTATGCACGCGCTCAGATTTTACAGAATAATCCTTGATAATTTCGTTTTTTCTCTCCAGGAATTTCTTTTCAGGCAATCCTTCCTTTTCAAGCTCACTGATAGCTATATTAATATCGGGTAAAATAAAGAATGAGGGATCATCATATGATTTGGACAGCAGATCAATTCCTTTTTCGGTCAGGTCAACAGAACTATGCTTTTCATCAATTACAAAGAACAATTCGTCATCGATAATGTGCATATTCTTTGATTGTTCCTGCATATAAAAACTTTCTGTTTTTTGAAGCAGGGTTTTGTTTCCTTCTTCACTCAGGAACTTGATCAAAGGTTTATTTTTAGGTAATCCCCTATACGCCCTGAATAAGGCATCACTTCCTTTTTTAACTACATCATTGTTCGCACGATCGCTTAACAAATTCTTGGCTTCGGCCAGTAATGAAGTCACCAGGCTCTTTTGGGCATTGTACAGTTTCTGAACATCTGCTTTCAGCGCGTCAAATTCCTGTAAATCTCCTTTTGGTGTGGGACCTGAAATGATCAACGGTGTACGTGCATCATCAATGAGAACGGAATCCACCTCATCCACGATCACATAATTGGGATCGCGCTGTACAAGCTCCTCAGGGTTTCCTGTCATATTGTCACGCAAGTAGTCAAAACCAAATTCATTATTAGTTCCGAATGTTATATCTGCCAGATAAGCTTTTCTACGTGCTGCTGAATTCGGCTGATGCTTATCAATGCAATCGACCTTCATACCATGGAACATATAAAGCATACCCATCCACTCGGAGTCACGCTTGGCGAGGTAATCGTTTACCGTTACCATATGAACTCCTTTTCCGGT
>PKSW01000227.1 GCA_002869465.1 Marinilabiliales bacterium | reverse complement strand
GCGGAATCACTATTTCGGATGCAGACCTTGCGTCGCAGGCAATATGTCCTGGAAAGGCAGATACATCATCTACAATCAGTGTTTCTTTTTTATTGATCGTCGCCCAGCAAACACCGGTATCTTTTGCCAGATTAATACATGCCAACTACCCTTGATAAGGACCTACCTGCAACTTACCATCAATCAGAAAATAAAATCCTGTCCAGAAAAAGTAATCTATTTTATAATGCAGCACCGCAATAATGGTTGCCATATTAGAGCCGGGATTATTGCTGCTTTTCTGAATCAGTTCTCTGATCTGCTGATACATCCTTTCGTATTTTTTGTATTTTTTAGTTTGTTCCATTATGTATTACCTCTGTTTAACCCGTTCCAGTTCTACCGTAAAGTGTCGCAATATAGGCGCTTCTTTTTTAATTTTAAAACCTCTTTTAATGTCGCTTCTGCGTTCGTATACATTGATCAATGCTGCAGCAATATAATCCATATGATTATTGGTATATACCCTGCGCGGGATGGTCAATCGCACCAGCTCTAATTCGGGGAAACGATTTTTGCCCGTATCCGGATCGCGGTCTGCCAACAGGGTTCCAATTTCAACGCCCCTGATACCTCCTTCCAGGTATAATTCAACAGCCAATGTTTGCGCTACATATTCTTCCACCGGAAAATGGGGCAGAAATCGCTTGGCATCTACATAAATGGCGTGTCCGCC
Organism: Marinilabiliales bacterium; assembly: GCA_002869465.1. GTDB lineage: Bacteria > Bacteroidota > Bacteroidia > Bacteroidales > F082 > UBA4459. The sequence continues at coordinate 5,326 of PKSW01000227.1, read as the reverse complement.
AAAGGGATACTGCACCGGGATGCCATTGTCTTTTAATTTCTGGCCTAAATATGCTACCTGGTTGATCCGCGTTTCGAGGTAATTAAAATCCGTGCCTTCATATAATCCCTGTGCCAGAGCGTTCATATCACGACCGGACATACCCCCATAGGAAATAAATCCTTCAAAAAGAATGTTGAAGGTGCTTGCCTTTTCAAACAATTCTTTATCACGCAAGCCGATAAATCCACCCATGTTCACAATCGCATCTTTTTTGCTACTCATGGTCATGCCGTCGGCATATGAAAACATCTCACGGACAATTTCGCGTATGCTTTTATCCGTAAAACCTTTTTCTTTCAATTTAATGAAATAAGCATTTTCAGCAAAACGAGCTGAATCGAAAAATACACGAATTCCGCATTTATCTGCTACTTCACGAACAGCTTTCATATTGGCCATGCTCACGGGCTGCCCGCCTGAAGAATTACAGGTAACGGTAACAACAATCAGGGGTATTTTTTCCTTTGGATGGCTTTTCAGGACTTTTTCAAGTTTATCGATATCAATATTGCCTTTAAAAGGATAATCCAGCGTGGTGTTGAAAGCCTCATCGATGGTACAATCAATGGCGTGGGCCCTTCGGAATTCGATATGGCCTTTTGTGGTATCAAAATGCGTGTTACCGGGGATGATATCCCCTTCTTTTATCAATGCTGAAAAAAGTACATTCTCAGCTGCCCGCCCCTGGTGCGTAGGTAAAAAGTATTCAAAGCCGGTAATTTCCTGAATTGCTTTTTTCATTTTATAATAGGATGAGGCTCCGGCATAGCTTTCGTCGCCCAGCATCATTTCCGACCATTGTTTATCGCTCATGGCGCCTGTGCCCGAGTCGGTTAGCAGATCAATATATACCTGGCTGCTTTTTAAGTTAAATAGGTTATAGCTGGCTTCTTTAATCCAGACTTCTCTCTCCTGACGGGAACTTCTGTGGATGTTCTCCACCATCTTTATTTTATATGATTCTGAAAAAGGTAAGTCCATTGTTTTTTTGAATTTTATGAATGTAAAATTGTAAAGAAATAATTGCGGACAGCAATACCGGAATTATAAAGAGAGGGGATCTCTTTTCTTTATATTCAAAAAATTCATTTCTCTATTTATGTCCAATAGAATCAACATATTGACGCGTTCAGGCCTCAAAATTATTAAAAACTTTGTAACCAGACGATAATAGGTGCGTCCTAAATACAAATTAAATTGATAAACCTTAAATTTTATTATTATGGAAGATATAGTACCGGTTTTTGTAGTAGCCATTGTATTTAGTTTTGCTTACGGAATTATTCATTTATTGGTGAGGAGAAAAGAGCGTATGGTGCTGATTGAAAAAGGAGCCGACGCATCTTTGTTAGTCACCAAACCCAACTTTAATTATTACGCGTTAAAAATCGGTTTGTTATGTATAGGAGTAGCCGTAGGTGTGATCATAGGCGCTACTTTAGTAGAAACTACCACCTTGAATGATGAAGCAGCTTATTTCTCAATGATCTTTTTATTCGGTGGCATTGGTCTTGTAGTGAGTCATTTTCTTGAAAAGAAAGAGCGAAAGGAAATGTTGTAAGAATATAACACGCTGAAGTTTATCAAACTTCAATAAATTTATACAAAATGCCCAAATTGGTCTTTATGATCTTTTTGGGCTCTTCTTTTGTCGGCACTTTTAATAATTTCTAACTTTTCCTCATCGGAACAGACATACCATTTCCTAATCTCTTCCAAACTTCGGTAACATCCAAAGCAAATATTCTTATCATCATGCGTACACACATGAATACAGGGTGATTTTATATTGTTGATGTTGTTCATTTAAATATGCAGGTTCATTTTAATGCGCGAAACAACCATATCAATGGCTACCTTATTTTCACCCCCCTGCGGAATGATGACATCCGCAAAAAGTTTGGTTGGCTCGATAAACTGATTGTGCATGGGTTTCACAAATTTTTCATAATGATTAAGTACATCATTGTAGGAACGTCCCCGCTCCACGATGTCCCTTCTCATAATTCGGATCAGGCGGTCGTCGTTATCTGTTGAAACAAATAATTTGATGTCCATTCGTTTTCTGAGTTCCTTGTTCCCAAGTATTAATATCCCTTCAACAATTACAACGGTTTTTGGTTCAATGGTAATGGTTTCTTTTGCCCGTGCACAGGTCACATAATTGTACATCGGCATTTGAATGGGTTGTTCCTTTCGTAACTGATCAATTTGTTTGATTAACAAATCCCATTCAATGGAGTTTGGATGGTCGAAATTAATTTTCAATTTTTCTTCCTGAGAAAGATGTCCGTTATCGTAATAATATGCATCCTGAGGGATAACAACCACCGTTTTTTTAGGGAGTGAATCAACAATTTTATTGACAACAGTAGTTTTACCTGAACCACTTCCTCCTGCAATACCTATAATTAGCATGAATCAATTCTTGAATTACCATTCAAAATTAAAAAAATCGGGCTTTGATACATTATAATAAGAAACTCATTAAAATTCCTGCTGCAACAGCTGAACCAATCACGCCCGAAACATTAGGCGCCATCGCATGCATTAACAAGTGGTTGGATGAATCGTACCTCAGACCTTCGTTTTGCACTACTCTGGCGCTGTCAGGTACCGCCGACACGCCTGCAGCACCCACCAATGGGTTTATTTTATTGCCTTCTTTGATAAACACATTCATCACTTTGGCAAACATAACACCGCCGGCTGTGGCGATAATAAATGACAAGGCTCCGAGTACGAATATCAATATAGATTCGCTGGTGAGAAATACATCAGCCTGTGTTGAGGCACCAACGGTAAGTCCCAATAAAATCGTTACAATATCGATCAATGAAGTTCTTGCAGTATCTGCCAGTCGTTTGGTCACGCCGCTTTCCTTGAGCAGGTTTCCAAAAAACAACATCCCCAGCAATGGCAATGCGCCCGGTGAGATAAATGTGGTCAATATTAAGGCTACGATTGGGAATATGATCTTTTCGAGTTTACTTACTGAGCGGGGTGGTTTCATGCGGATCACACGTTCCTTTTTCGAAGTTAATAAGCGCATGATCGGTGGTTGAATCACCGGAACCAGTGCCATGTATGAATAAGCAGCAATAGCAATGGGCCCGATCAAATTTTTGGTTTGTAAGCCGTTGATAATACTTCCGTTGGCCAGTTTTGACGACAGGAAAATAGCCGTTGGCCCGTCGGCACCACCGATGATACCAATAGCACCTGCTTCGGGCATATTAAATCCGAGATAAAGTGCACCGATAAATGTTAAGAAAATACCCACCTGTGCAGCAGCACCCAACAGCATCAGCCGCGGATTTGAAATCAATGATGAGAAGTCTGTCATGGCGCCTATGCCCAGAAATATCAATGGGGGATAAATCCCTTTAACAACACCAAAATACAAATAATTAAGTACGCTACCTTCCTGGTAAATGCCTAATTGCAGGTTAATGCCGCCATCTTGGAAAAATGGGATGTTCCCGATAATTACTCCCGTTCCAATAGGTATCAGCAACAAGGGTTCGTAATCATATTTAATCGCCAGAAATATAAAAACCAAACCTACCAATATCATGATAATATTACCCGGCGTAGCATTTCTGAAACCTGTATAACTGATGAATTTGTTGATGCCATCCATCACACCATGTTGGGAGTTGTTGAGGGCAGATTCATGTTGGATTTGCTGTACTTCACCCAATTCATTAGCAAAGCCAGGCGACTGAAAAACGATGAAATGGAGTATTCCGAGAAATACAATAATACCGATAATGGTATAAGCTCTTCTTAAATGATTCATATCTGCCATTATTCCTGTTCCAATTCCAATTCTATTAACAGGTCGTCCTGGAGTACGGCGTCTCCCGGTTTTACTTTAATTGTTTTTACGTGCCCTACTTTTTCGGAAACAACTGTATTTTCCATTTTCATAGCTTCATATAAAAGCAACTTATCACCTTTTTTTACCTCGTCCCCTTCTTTCACAAAAACCTGAAGCACATTGCCCGGTAAAGGCGCTGTTACTTTGAAAAGTCCGCCTTTTGATTTTTTGATTTTATGCGCCCCCTTTGCAGTGGGTACCGGGCTTCGCATCAGTATAGGTGTCTTTGAAGCTTTTTCTTCTTTTTTATGAAGTTCAACTTCATACAAAGTTCCGTTTACCTCAATTTTACCTATGCCTTCTTCAAGTTGTTTGATTTCAACTTCGTATTCGTTGCCATGAATTGTGAACTTAAATTCTTTCATTTTACTACAATTTATCGTCTGAAATAGCGCATGCCATATATCTTTGAACTCCAGGGAGAATAATCCTTTGAAATTTTCTTAATTGTTAGGATATCGCTTTCGGTATCATGCAGATCGCGGTTTAAATAAATTGCCATCGCGATAGCTGCTGTTACTTCGCCACTGATATGCACATCATTATTTTCCTTCACTTGATGTTTACCTGCCCTGGCCATTCTTCTTCTGGTATTTCTGATAATGGCTTTCGACAAGTAATAAAATATAAAATACAAAAGTACAAGCGCCGTAAATACAATGATATAGCCCGTTATCGCGATGGTTATCCCATCTGATATCAATGCCGGCGTTTCAAAAATCAATGTCATAATTTATTAGCTATTCAGATGAAGATGTTTTATAATGGAATATTTGAATGTTTTTTAGGAGGATTCAGGTCCTTTTTAGAAGCAATAGAACGCAATGCCCTGATAATTCTGAAACGCGTATTCCTAGGCTCAATCACATCATCGATATAACCATAACTTGCCGCTTCGTAAGGATTGGCAAAACGATCTCTGTATTCTTTTTCTTTTTTCCGTTTGTATTTTTTTCGTTCTTCTTCATCTTCAATCGACCTGATATATTTGCCTTCCAACACTTCGATGGCGCCATCAGGTCCCATAACTGCAATTTCTGCAGATGGCCATGCATAATTAATATCTCCCCGTAATTGCTTCGATCCCATTACATCATGCGCGCCACCATAGGACTTTCGTAAAGTAATCGTGATTTTCGGCACCGTAGCTTCGCCATAAGCAAAAAGCAACTTTGCACCATGCAGTATAATACCTCCATATTCCTGGGCGCTTCCAGGTAAAAATCCCGGAACATCCACCAGGGTAACAATCGGGATGTTAAAAGCATCGCAAAATCTTACGAACCTGGCTGCTTTTCTAGATGCATTGATGTCGAGAACGCCTGCCAGATAATTCGGCTGATTGGCCACAATACCCACCGGCATTCCTTTAAACTTGGCAAAACCTGTAATGATATTCTG
>PKSW01000276.1 GCA_002869465.1 Marinilabiliales bacterium | reverse complement strand
TTTTTTTTGCATTTTTACCAGTAAGAAAATCAGGTTACAAAAAAATCAACATTATGTTTCATTCCTTTACCCGTTTATTAAGAATCAGCGGTTTAATAATTATAACCGTAATACTGTTTTCTTGTGCTGAAAAGAAACGAGAAGCTCCACCCCCACCCGACATTCCTGTCGTTGAAGTCATTCAAAAAGATGTACCTATTTACAGCCAATTCGTTGGACAGGTGTATGGATATTCGGATATCCCAATAAGAGCGCGAGTTGCTGGTTTCCTTGAAGGTCTTTTTTTTGAAGAAGGATCAAAAGTTACCAAAGGTCAATTGCTCTACACTATCGATCCTGAGCCTTTTCAGGCACAAGTGGCAACACAAACAAGTCATCTCGCCGAAGCGAAAACTGAACTGGCTAAAACAAAAAGCGATCTCGACAGGATAGTACCCCTTGCTAAAATAAATGCTGTTAGCCAGATGGATCTGGATGCTGCCCAGGCCAATTACGATGCTGCCCTTGCATATGTGGATGCCCAGCAATCAAATCTGAATTATGCCAATATTACTTTGAGTTATTGCTGGATGAAATCACCCATCAACGGAATTATTGGAAAGACTAAAGCTCGTGGTGGCGAATTTGTTGGACAAGATCCCAACCCGGTTATTTTAAATACTGTTTCAACGATTGATACCATCAGGGTTGAATTCTTCCTGACTGAAGCGAATTATATCCGATTGGCCAGACAGTTTAGTGAAAAAAATAAAGGTAATGAGGAAAAGAATCCTGACTATGAAACCAACTTAAGCTTAATACTCGCTGACGGTTCTAAATATAGCGACAAAGGATATATCAACTTTATCAACCGTGAAGTTGACCCGCAAACAGGGTCACTCCTGGTACAAGCAACATTTCCAAATACTGATAAATTGCTTAGACCCGGGCAATATGCTAAAGTGGTTGTTAAAATGAAGGATGTGAAAGGAGGATTATTAATCCCACAGCGATGCACCATGGAATTACAAGGACAATATTCGGTGTACGTTGTTTCTGATGACAATACAGTTGAGAGCAGGCAAATAGTTGTTGGAGAGTCGGTAGGCGATATGTTGTTGGTGAAAGAAGGATTAAAAGCCAACGAAAAAGTTGTTATCGATGCGCTGCAAAAAGTAAAAACAGGCGTGAAGGTTGTCCCGAAAATCACTGAGTTTAAAAGCCAATCAAAACCACAAGACTAAAGATTATGGCTGAAAATAAAGGAAATTTTTTCGTTCACCGACCCATTGTTGCGATGGTCATTGCCATTGTAATTGTGATTGTCGGTACGGTATCGCTAATTGGTCTTGCATTGGAACAGTACCCAAACCTTACACCTCCCATTGTTGAAGTAAGGGGAACTTACACCGGTGCGAATGCAATCAGCGTGGAGGAGTCTGTTGCTACTCCAATCGAACAGGAAGTGAACGGTGTGGACAATATGCTTTATATGAAATCCACCAACGCCAACGATGGAACCATGGTTATCCAGGTTTCCTTCGATGTGGGTACTGATCCTGATATGAACACGGTTTTAACACAAAACAGGGTTTCTGCTGCTTCAGCAAAACTTCCAGCTGATGTTACCAAGTACGGTGTAGTTACTCAAAAATCACTGCCTAATATCATGTTGGCTATCACTATAACCTCTGATGGCAGGTACGACCAGGATTTTCTGGGTAACTATGCACTAATCAACATTAAGGATCAGCTAGCCAGGATTAAAGGCATTGGTCGTGTTGATGTGATGGGAGCGTCCAATTATTCGATGCGTATATGGGTAAAACCTGACCGTCTTGCACAAATGGGTATGACCGTTCCCGAAATAATTAAAGCCATCAATGAGCAGAATGTGATTGTTCCTGGTGGTAAATTTGGCGCAGAGCCTTCCCCGGCAGGGACTGAATTTACTTATACGGTCCGACTACCTGACCGTTTTAATTCAGTTGAAGCTTTTGAAGATATTGTGATCCGAACCAATTCGGATGGGTCGCAGGTTAAAATTGGCGATATAGCAACCGTTAATCTCGGCGTGGAAACTTATAATATGATCCCCCGGACAAACCAGGAAACCTGTGCGATCATAGCACTTTACCAGGCCCCGGGTTCAAACGCGGTCGAATTAGCCCAACAGGTTATCTCAGAAATGGATGTGTTGGCTAAAAATTTTCCTGAAAGCGTAAAATATGAAGTTGGGCTAGACACAACTCTCCCGATTACTGCAGGTATTAAAGATATCGTTGTTACCCTGATCATAGCCCTTGTGCTGGTGATTTTAGTGGTATTCATTTTCATCCAGGATTGGCGTGCCACTCTAATTCCAACCTTGGCAATCCCAGTCTCCCTCATTGGTGCATTTATCTTCTTCCCGATGCTTGGATTCACCATTAATGTGTTATCACTGCTTGGGCTTGTCCTTGCCATCGGAATTGTTGTGGATGATGCTATTGTTGTAGTAGAGGCCGTGCAGGTAAACATTGCCAAAGGAATGCAAACGAAAGAAGCTACTCTTGATGCAATGGCGAAAGTTACTGCACCTGTAATAGCTACAACACTTGTCCTTATTGCTGTGTTTATTCCTGTCGCTGGAATGGCAGGTATCACCGGGATTTTATACCAACAGTTCGCCATTACGATTGTGGTTTCTGTAATCGTTTCATCAATAAATGCGCTTACACTCAGCCCTGCTCTTTGTTCAATTATGTTGCGTGAACCAAAACCTTACAAAGGCCCACTGGGATGGTTTTTTGGAAAGTTCAACAAGTGGATGGACAAAAGCACGGATTCCTACATGAGTATGACCAATATCGTTACCCGTAAAATTAAGCGTAGTGTTGTGTTTATAGTTATCATGACCTTTGCTGCAGGTATTTTTGGATACCTGGTGCCAGGTGGATTTATCCCTGAAGAAGACATGGGATATTTTTACGTCAATATTCAATTGCCGGATGCGGCCTCACTGCAGAGGACAGCCGTTATTTCAAATGAAATCGAGGAAATACTTCTTGAGTATCCTGATGTTCAATTTGTGCTTAATGCAACAGGTTATAGCATGCTTTCAGGTTCTATGGTGCCAAACAACGGATTTATGTTTGTGACAATGACAAATTGGTCTGAAAGAGACATCACTGTAAAAGAAATGATCGCCAAAGTAAATACCAGGTTGTCGCAGGAAATAAAAGGTGCCCAGGTATTTGCTTTCGGGCCGCCTGCTATCCCAGGACTGGGAAATGGTTCAGGATTTAGCATTATGTTGCAGGATAAGGGCGGTAATTCGACTGAATACCTCTCTCAAAATTCAATGAAATTTATTAAAGCGGCCAACGAACGCCCCGAAATTGGAGCTGCTTTTACAACCTTCCAGGCCAATGTACCTCAAAGGTATATGGATATTGATAAGGAAAAAGCACTGAAGCTTGGTGTTAACCTGAATGATCTGTATTCAACTGTTGGTGCGTTTATGGGCGGTGCTTATGTTAACGACTTTACAAGATTTGGCAGGTTGTACAAAACCTATATCCAGGCCGAACCTGAATATCGTGAAAACGAAAAACAGATCAGCAATTTTTTTATTCAGAATAATGCGGACAAAATGGTGCCCCTGGCTACCATGGCTACAATTGTACCTATCGCTGGCCCTGATTACACAACCCGTTTTAACCTGTACAGATCTGTAGAGGTTACAGGTGGACCTGCTGATGGTTATACTTCGGAACAGGCAAGGGCCGCTTTGAAAGAAGTGGCGGAGGCAGAGTTACCTGATGACATGAGCTATTCATGGAATGCTATGTCTTACCAGGAAGAAAAAGCATCCGGGTCACTTGTGATGATTCTTACATTTTCACTTTTATTTGTTTTCCTGATTTTAGCTGCTCAATATGAAAGCTGGTCGCTGCCATTCAGTATTTTAATGGGCACACCTTTTGCCATATTTGGAGCATTGTTTGCCCTTTGGGCTGCAAGGCTATTCAGCCCCACTTTTGAGAATAACATTTTCGCACAGGTATCTTTTGTGATGCTCATCGGGATGGCAGCGAAAAATGCCATTCTTATCGTTGAGTTTGCCAATGACGAATTTAAAAATGGATTGAGTTTATTTGATTCGGCTATCAAAGCGGCCAGGTCAAGGTTCAGGCCCATTTTGATGACTGCATTCTCATTTATTCTTGGTGTTTTTCCACTCGTTGTTGCCTCAGGAACTGGCGCTGAAGCAAGGAAAGTAATGGGAATGGCCCTACTGGGAGGAATGAGTGTAGCGACTTTCCTGGGTGTATTTCTTTACCCGATGCTTTTTGTGTTTATTGGAAAAATAGCAGGTTATGAAAAGAAGCGGGATCGTCTGAAAGCACTCGAAGCTGAAACTGTTAACGTAAAAAACGACTAAGCGATGAAAAAGATAATTATTATACTTACCCTCGGCATAATCGTTTACTTATCTGGCTGTAAACTTGGCCCCGACTTTCAGCGACCCGATTATGTGGGTCCTGAAACATTCCGCTTCGATTCCTCATCTGTTGATACCATCGTAAATTTGCGCTGGTGGGATTTATTTCAGGATGATTTATTGGATACATTAATCAAAATGGCCCTGGAAAATAATAAGGATATCATGGTTGCTGCGGCGCGAATTGATGCAGCACGTGCTAACCTGGGTTACACAAAAGCAGATCAATGGCCCTCGTTTGGTTTTCAGCTTGGAGCCTCAACAGGTAATTCAGTTCAGGGTTATGCTACTTTACCTGATGTTTCGAACAACTTTTTTGCTTTTCCTGAGATGAACTGGGAAGTAGGTTTCTGGGGAAAATACAGAAGGCTAAACGAATCAGCCAAAGCAACTTTGCTAAGTAGTGAATACGCACTCCGAACTGTACAAATGAGTTTAATTTCTTCTGTTGCAAGCACATACTTTACCTTGCTTGACAACATAGCCAAGCAGGAAATTTCAATAAATACACTCGCGGCACGTGATAGTTCATTAGCTATTATCCAGGCCAGGTACGATTACGGTGTTGTTGCAGAAATTGATCTTAACCAGGCCCAGATTCAAAGAGCTATTTCTGCAGTAGCTATCCCGGTTTATACAAGGGCGATTGCTTTTAACCAAAATACACTGAGTATTTTATTAGGCAGGTATCCTGATTCTATTCCTATCGGTCAACGGTTGATAGATCAAATAGAGCCTCCAGACGTTCCAATCGGAATTCCGTCACAAATCCTTCAGCGTCGGCCTGATGTGATGCAGGCAGAAGCGGATTATGCAGCTCAGAATGCCCGAATTGGAGCAGCTCAGGCCATGCGATGGCCATCCCTGAATATAACCGGATTGTTGGGTGTGGCAACCTCTGATCTATCTTCTCTTACAACTGCCGGTCTTGGTTGGTCGGTTGGAGGAACCTTACTTGGACCTATTTTTCAATTTGGAAAAAACAAACGTAGAGTAGAGATTGAACGTGCAAATACCATCGCAGCCTTAAACAATTATGAAGGAGTAGCACTCCAGGCGTTTAGAGAAGTTGAAGATGCCTTAATTGCCATTCAGACTTTAAGAGTAGAGTTGGTTGCACAAGAACAAAGAAACGCGGCAGCAATGAATGCAGAATACCTTTCTAATGAAAGATATGACAAAGGACAAACAAGCTACCTAGAGGTACTTGAATCACAGCGCCAATCTTTTGAAGCGCAATTAAGTTACTCACAAACACGAAGGGATTTGCTAGGAGCCCATGTTGGACTGTACAAAGCACTCGGTGGTGGCTGGCTGTCACCAGAAGAAGAATTGGCCTACATAAGAGCACAACAGGTAGCTGATTCTATAGCTGCTCAAAAATAATAACTTGTGATAAGGTTATTTTAAGAAGTCCGTGGCTTTGGTCATGGGCTTTTTTTTCAAAAATTTATTGTAGATAACTCTTTAATAAATCTTCAAACACGGATATATTCACATCTACTTTTCAATTAATTTTGATCACTTCAAAACAATAAACCCATGAATATTATTGAAAAAATAATTGCCAACCATTCAAAAAATAG
>PKSW01000452.1 GCA_002869465.1 Marinilabiliales bacterium | reverse complement strand
TAACATGCCAAAGGGGATACCGGGAAGTCAAAGAAACAGGCCAGTGCGAGTGCAATTCAATCTACCAGTTAGTTTCAGCTTAGAGTAAAGATGTTTTATCCGTTTTTTGCGATTAATATGTATCTCAGAAATGATTAACCGTTCTTGCTGATTTCGAACAATCGCTTTTTATCTAATATCTGTATATCCTTCCCATCCGTATCAATGATGTTATCGTTTTTAAATTCCGTCAAAATTCGCACTGTACTTTCTGTTGAGATACTGGCAAAATCTGCAATATCCTTCCTCGATAAATAGTTAAACAAATCATATTTCTCATTACTCTCATCGCTTAGGTAAAGCAACACATCGGCAATTCGCCCGTGCATTTGTTTATGCCCCAGGCTCTTAATACGATGAAATAATTGGGTTTCTTTTTTGCAATACCATTCGATAATTCCTGAGGCAAATTGACCGTTATCAATTAGTATTTTCCTAAAACTATCCTTATTTATCAGGCAGATGGTCGAGTCAACCAATGCTTGCGCCGAATAGTGATAAATATTATCTCCATAAATTGATGACAAACCTATGAATTGGGATGTTTTAAGGACTTTTAAATTGATGTTGCGATTATTCGGACTTTCTAAATATAGCTTTACAAGCCCATCCGCAATATAAAGTACATACGAGGCATATGCCTTTTCTTTACAAACATTTTCCCCTTTCCGATATAATATATGCGTTTTATTCTGATTAATAAATTCTAATTCAGATGGAATCAGCTTATTAAAACAAGCTGAACTCTTAGTGCAATCCCTACAATTCATTATTTCTGAGAAATCTTCCATCGCTTCACTTTCTTTAAATCGTATCTGAATTTTGACACCGCTTTAAATCAATACAAAATTAGTATTTATATGAATCTTAGGATTGAATAATATCATGAAATAAATTATTATCTACACAGCTTATTATCAGATCTAAGACAAACTATTGAATTAATTTTGTAATACAAGTTCATGAAATGGAATCGAGAGGCTCTGTCATATTCAACAAACATCCAAAATAAGGAATTGAGTTATAAATCTACATGCAATCCGAAAATTGGGCTAACATCAAACTACAATAAAAAGGCTGTACAATAGATTGTATCAATATTGCCGTTTACAAGAATATTATTACCGATATCAATAAAAAGGTTGAGAAATCTCAATACTTCAGTTAAGGCTTAATCATCAGCTTTTCAGCCCTGTTTGCTGATCTAAAAGTAATTTTGCATATAAGTTTCTATTCATTAAGAATTAAATAAAAAAAGGAGGTTATGATGCCAAGATTAGACAAAACAGGACCCGAAGGAAAAGGACCTAAAACCGGTAAAGGATTAGGTGATTGCAATAAGAATGCAAACGAAGATAGGCCGGGAAGATGGTGGAGAGGAGGTTTCGGACGAAGAGGTGCAGGAAGAAACAGGGGGTTTTGGAATCGAAGAAACGACATAGAAGCAGATAAGGAAATGTAAGGCGTTTTAAAAAGGATTGCACTTAGCATTTAACTGAAATATTAGAACTCGGTAAAGGAAATTTATATCCAAATCACACCCATGAAAAATGTTGCGATACCTACTGAAAACAATGTATTGGGAAATGTTTTCGAGCATTGTTTTCAATTTAAAATTTTCACAATAGAAAATCAAAAAGTATTGGATGAGAAATTAATAACGGCACCGCATCACCAGTTCGGGCTTTTTCCATTTTGGCTGGCGATAAACGGTGTTACTGACGTAATCGCGCATAAAATGACTCACGACACCATTAATAAGTTCAATTGTTTGAAAATTAATGTATTCGTTGGTGTTGAGAAAAAAGAAGCTACCCTTTTAATTAATGAATTTATAAAAGCAGAACTGGAAACAAATGCCGAAGTATGTGACAATGAAATTCAATCAGCCCATAAATAAAAACTGGGAATTTTAATACAATAAAAAATAGTTTACAAAAGAAATAAAGAAATGCTTAAAACAGATGTTTTGGTAATAGGAAGCAGTGCAGCAGGATTAGTTGCAGCAACAACAGGAAAACGAATCTATCCTGAGAAAAAAGTCACTGTTGTAACAATGATGAATAAAACGCTTATCCCATGCGGCATACCCTATGTTTTTGGCTCGGTAGGAAGTACGGATAAAGATATTCTTCCAGCAGAGAAAATGTTTGATTCAGCTGGTATTACTACCATTTATGATGAAGCAGTTTCAATTAACCGTAAAAGCAAAAGTGTTCAACTTAAGAATGGAGAAGAAATTATTTATGACAAACTTGTAATAGGCACCGGTTCATTACCAACAAAACCAGGTTGGCTTAAAGGTGGCGATTTAATAAATGTATTTACGGTTCCTAAGAATAAAATGTATCTCGACGAGATGCAATCCAAATTAAACGGATGCCAAAAAGTAGTTACAATCGGCGCCGGTTTTATAGGTGTTGAAATGTCAGATGAGCTGACAAAAGCTGGCAAAGATGTGACGCTTATTGAAAAACTGCCCAATATTCTTGGCCTGGCTTTCGATGCAGATGTATCCGTAGTAGCTGAAAATATATTGAAAGAACGAGGTGTAAAAATACACACCGGTATAAGTGTCAAAGAAATAATAGGAAAAGAGAAGGTTGAAGGGGTTTTACTCGAAAATGGTGAAAAGATTGAAGCTGATGCTGTGGTTCTTTCACTGGGCTACACGCCAAATATCAAACTTGCTTCTGACGCAGGCTTGCCATTAACCAGTTTAGGATTCATAAGAGTTGATGAATATATGCGTACGGAAGACACCGACATTTTTGCAATTGGCGACTGTGCTGAAAAACGAAATTTTGTCACGAGGAAACCCAGCCCCATCATGCTGGCCTCAACTGCCTGCGCCGAAGCCAGAATTGCGGGCATGAATCTGTACAAATTATCAGCTATAAAAACCTTTAGCGGCACCATTTCCATTTTTGCAACTGCAATTGGCAATAACGGTTTTGGAGTGGCTGGATTAACCGAAACGGAAGCCCGAGAAGAGGGTTTTGATATTGTAACCGGTGTTTTTGAGGGAATAGACAGACACCCTGGGACACTGAAAGATGCACACAAACAATTTGTTAAACTGATCGTCGGAAAAGAAGCAGGCGTAATACTTGGGGGCGAAGTAATGGGCGGATTATCCATTGGAGAATTGACCAATACAATAGGTATTATCATTGAAAACAGGATGACGATCAATTCTCTATTGACTGCCCAAATTGGCACGCATCCTTTACTTACCGCATCACCTGCGGGCTATCCATTAATAAAAGCTGCTGAAAATGCGTCTTCCAAAATTATGTTTGCGCATGCTAGTTAACAAATTCGGAAACCATACAGATCCTTTTAATCAGATACAAATCCCAATCAAAATCGATATGGTGATTTTGATAAAGATTGATTTGGTTCATTATAAAAACACGTTATAAAAATTAAAAAATGAAAATCGGAATTATTATCTGTGATCGATATCGAAACTGTGCCGGTGGCAAATGTTTCAAAGCCATAAAAAACCGTGAAGGAGCTTTCAGTATCTACTCTAAAAATGAGCCACTTGATGTAGTTGGATATACAACTTGTGGTGGATGCCCAGGCGGCAATGTGGAATATGTACCTGAAGAAATGATGAAGAACGGTGTAGAAGTAATTCATTTTGCCACCGGCACCATTGTAGGTTATCCACCATGCCCCTATTTAAATGACTTTAAAAATCTCATAAGAGAAAAATATGGATTAAAAGTAATTATAGGCACACATCCGATTCCACAAAAATACTATGAGCTTCATTCAAAAATTGGAAGTTGGGAATCATCAGAATCACTGGTATGGGAAGATTTTATTCAGCCAACAATTGCTGACGAAGAAACGCGAATTGCATACAATTGATGATTCATTCAGTGAACAGTATCATGTATAAATACATCTTTGGACCGGTACCCTCTCGCCGCCTTGGTATGTCACTGGGTGTAGATCTTGTGCCCCATAAGCTATGTTCACTTGATTGTGTTTACTGTGAATGTGGCCCTACCACCAAATTAACTACTGACCGAAAAGAATACATTCCCTTTGAAAAAATAGCCAAAGAACTGGCACATTATTTTATACATAACCCCGATCCTGATTATATTACTTTTTCAGGAGCAGGCGAACCTACACTAAATATTCGCATCGGTGATGCGTTAAAATTTATAAAAAGTAAAAAACCAACTATTCCTATAGCAGTATTAACAAACGGCACACTATTATCAAGAAAAGACGTGAGAAAAGAAATAGTGGAAGCTGATATTGTACTTCCGTCACTTGATGCGGCTATTGAAAGTTCTTTTCAAAAAATAAACAGGCCACATCATTCGCTGAGACTAAACCAATATATCAAAGGACTTCAGAATTTCAGAGACGAATACAAAGGAAAGATATGGCTCGAAGTATTTATCATCCCCGGTTTTAACGACAGCAAGGAAGAATTAATTGCATTCAAGAATGCATTTCTACAAATACAACCTGACATTATACAACTGAATTCCCTTGACAGGCCCGGAACTATTGAAGATATTCGAGCGGCAACCCATATGGAACTAAAAAGAATTGTTGACTTCTGGGAGATGGATCATGTAGAGATTATTGCAACGACTTTGAAGCGTAAAAATATTCTTTCTTACCGAACGGATTTTGAGTCAGCTATTCTGGAAACCCTGGCCAGAAGACCTTGTACCATAGAAGATCTTTCTGAAATACTTGGGTCCCATATTAATGAAATAAATAAATATCTGGATGTATTAGAAGCAGAAGATAAAGTTGAAATTAAAAGACAAAAAAGAGGATTGTTTTATCAATTTAAAAATAATTAGAGATGAAAGAAAAAGAAATGAATTCAGAACTAGTTAAAAATGATGGAAGAGCTGGAGGAAAAGGAAGAAACAAAGGAGGTGCATTTGGCCCTGGAAGTTATTGTGCTTGTATTAAATGTGGTGAAAAAATACCGCATAAAAGAGGCGTAAAATGCACAACAATTAAATGTCCGAAATGCGGACATACTATGATTAGAGAAGAACTATTAAAAAAATAAAAACAACTGAATATGAAAAAATTATTTGCGGTTCCAACCAACAATGGAAAACTGTGTGCACATTTCGGACATTGTGAGCAATTTGCAGTGATTGAGACCGAAGATCAAAAAATACTGAATATAGCGTATTTAAAACCTCCGGTTCATGAGCCTGGAACTTACCCGATATTTCTGGCTTCGCACGGAGTGAGTACAATTATTTCAGGAGGTATGGGGATGAAAGCACAAGAAATATTTGCCCAAAACAATATTGAAGTATGCGTAGGGGTAAATTCTGATACGCCCAGGGCCCTTGTTGAACAATTCCTGGCAAATCAATTGGTCAGTGGTAAAAACCTTTGTGATCACTAACGGATGAAGATTGCCATTGCCAGCGGAAAAGGAGGAACCGGTAAAACAACTTTATCAGTCAACCTGGCCAGTTTTTTAGCGGAACAGCAAGAGGTCATTTTGGCTGATCTGGATGTGGAAGAGCCTAATTCCGGCTTGTTTATCCGTGCTGATTTGATTCACGAGGAAGATACCTTTAAAATGGTTCCTGACTGGAAGGAAGATCAGTGCACTTTATGCGGCGAATGTCAAAAGGTTTGCAATTTTAATGCGGTGATTCAACTGGGTAAAATGATCATGGTATTTCCTGAATTATGCCATGCTTGTTACGCCTGTTCAGAACTTTGTCCAACTGATGCTTTACCAATGATCCCCAAAAAAATGGGCAAGTTGAAGCATCTTAAAAACAACCACCTTCATTTTATCGAGAGTCGTCTTGATATAGGTGAAGAGCAAGCGGTTCCGCTAATTAAAAAGACACAGAAATACATCAGCGAACAATTGAATGGAAGTTATATTCAGATTTACGATTCGCCGCCAGGAACATCCTGCCCGGTTATTGCAGCGACTAAAGATGTCGATTATGTAATTCTTGTTACGGAGCCAACACCTTTTGGCTTACATGATCTGAAACTGGCC
>PKSW01000451.1 GCA_002869465.1 Marinilabiliales bacterium | reverse complement strand
CCATTCAGAGTATAATGTTTACCGTCTTCTGATAATACAGCTTTTGTTTTTCCTGCGTTTGCATCCGATCCTGCTCCGGGTTCAGTCAAACAATAGGCTGCCAGCCATTCGCCTGTGGCAAGTCGTGGTATATATTTTTGATGTTGTTCATCGTTGCCATAATACAAAAGCGGGAGGGTTCCGATGCCCGTATGTGCCATAAAGGCTACTGAAAATGAATAGGCTGAACCGATGGCTTCGTTGGCGCGCATGGAAGTAAGAAATGATTGTCCAAATCCATCGTATTGTTCAGGGATCGAAATGCCCAGCAGTCCCAATTCGCCTGCTTTTTTTAGCAGTGATGCCATTAATCCTTCCGTATGTTCATCCAGTGCATTAAAATTGGGGGCTACTTCTGTTTCAACAAAATCAGTGCATGTTTCTGCAATCATTTGCTGTTCTTCATCAAATTCTTCGGGAATAAAAACATCTTTATAAGATACATCTTTGATTAAAAATTCGGCTCCCTTAATTTTTGCTTTCGTGTTCATATGTTCATGTTTTCGTTACTCGCAACAAAGATATAATTTGAATCTTATTATGATGTATGATATATCTTATAAATTCTGATCAGCTAATTATAAGCATAAAAAAACCGGGAATGCTCCCGGTTTAAACGTCTGTTTAGATAGAATTTTACTTTTTATCTGATTTTTTTTTCGCAGTGGGCTTTTTTTCAGCTGGTTTTTTCGCTTTTTTTATAGTGATACTGATGTCATCTTTTTTAGCATCATGGTCCACAACAATGGTATCACCCGGGTGAAGTGAACTTTTAATGATCTCTTCCGCCAGCTGATCTTCAATATATTTCTGAATAGCCCTTTTCAGCGGCCGAGCGCCAAATTGTTCATCCCATCCTTTTTCAATGATGTAATCTTTGGCCTTATCACTTACAGTAATCTTATATTCCATCTCATCAATACGTTTGTATAGGTGAGAAAGCTCAATGTCGATGATCTTGTGGATATCTTCACGTTCGAGAGATTCGAAGATGACAACATCATCAATCCTGTTCAGAAATTCAGGTGCAAATGCTCTTTTCAACGCATTTTCAATTACACCGGTAGCATATGTTGCTTTACTTGATTTTTTAGCTGAGGTACTAAAACCAACGCCCTGTCCAAAGTCTTTCAATTGTCTCGATCCAATATTAGAGGTCATGATGATGATGGTATTTTTAAAGTCAACACGACGACCTAAACCATCAGTTAATAAGCCATCATCTAATACCTGCAACAACAGATGGAATACATCCGGGTGTGCTTTTTCAATTTCATCCAGCAATACGATTGAATAGGGTTTTCTTCTGACCTTTTCTGTCAACTGCCCACCTTCTTCGTATCCGACATATCCGGGAGGAGCTCCAACCAGTCGTGATACGGCGAATTTTTCCATATATTCACTCATATCAACCCTTATAAGCGCGTCTTCAGAATCGAATAAGAATTTTGCCAGCATTTTGGCCAGGTATGTTTTACCAACACCTGTGGGCCCTAAGAAAATAAATGAACCAATGGGTTTGTTAGGATCTTTCAGCCCGGCTCGGTTACGCCTGATAGCTTTTACTACTTTTTTAATTGCTTCATCCTGTCCAACTACATCCGTCTGAAGTTCAGTTTCCATATTGATCAACCGCTGACTTTCGCTTTGCGCAATATTTTTCATCGGGATGCCTGTCATCATGGCAACCACTTCGGCAACACTTTCTTCAGAAACTTCTTCACGGTGGATTTTGGCTTCTTCTTCCCAGCGCTTTTTAGCCCTGGCCAGTTCTTCAGTGTATTGTCTTTCAATATCCCTGAACTGAGCTGCTTCTTCAAATTTCTGAGCTTTGATAGCCCCTGTTTTCTTTTCTTTGATTTCATCAATGGAATTTTCCAGGTTGATGATCTCTGCAGGTACATGAATATTGCTGATGTGCACACGCGCACCCGCTTCATCCAAAGCGTCAATAGCTTTGTCGGGCAAATACCTGTCGCTGATATATCTGTTAGTCAGATGAACACATGATTTGATAGCTTCATCTGAATATTTTACCAGATGGTGGTCTTCATATTTTTCTTTGATATTTTTCAGAATATCAATGGTTTCTTCAGTAGTTGTTGGGTCAACTAGTATTTTCTGGAATCTTCTTTCGAGGGCACCATCTTTTTCAATATACTGCCTGTATTCGTCCAGCGTAGTAGCACCGATACATTGCAGTTCGCCCCTGGCCAAGGCAGGTTTAAACATATTAGAAGCATCGAGTGATCCTGATGCATTTCCCGCGCCTACGATCGTGTGAATTTCATCAATAAAAAGAATGATGTGATCATTTTTTTCAAGTTCATTGAGGACTGCTTTCATGCGCTCCTCAAATTGTCCTCGGTATTTTGTACCTGCTACCAACGAAGCCAGGTCGAGGGTTACAATGCGCTTATTGAACAAGGCTCTTGATACTTTCCGGTCGATAATACGTAATGCCAGTCCTTCTGCGATGGCAGATTTACCCACACCGGGTTCCCCGATTAAGATGGGGTTGTTCTTTTTCCGGCGACTTAAAATCTGAGCAATGCGTTGTAGTTCTTTTTCACGTCCTACAATAGGGTCGAGTCGGCCTTCTTCAGCCAGTTTGGTCAGGTCACGGCCAAAATTATCCAGAACGGGTGTCTTGGATTTCGGATCGGCTGTTTTTTTCATCCCGCCACCAAATGGTTTTTGTCCGCCCTCCGGATCATCTTCTGTTTCGCCGGGTAATTCAGATTTTGGGTCAAAATATCCCGGGTCTTCCTTTTTATCTTTGATAATCGAAGCCAGTTCTTCTTTCACATTGTCATAATTCACACCCAGTCCTTCCAGTTTTTTTGTTACCAGGTTATTTTCGTCTTTCAAAATCGCCAGTAAGAGATGCTCCGTGCCGATTAATTCGCTATTAAAAAGCTTGGCTTCCAGATACGTGATCTTCAGCGCTTTTTCAGCTTGTTTAACGAGCGGGATATTTTCCAGTTTAAGCGTGTTGGTATTATTTGTTTTGATGGCATCTTCGATACTCATTTTGACTTGCTTGAGATCAATACCAAAATAGCTGAGCATTTGTATGGCCAAACCATCGCCTTCACGTATGAGCCCTAACAACAAATGTTCAAGTCCTATATAATTATTTCCCAACCTTACGGCTTCTTCGCGACTGTATGACAGCACATCCTTTACTCGCTGAGAAAATTTTGCTTCCATAATTCTTTTTTAGAAATTTTTACAAAATTACATAATCCATAAACACCAGCTTTACGCTTAACATTTAATTAGCCTAAAGGTTTGATATATTTCCATATTATCGGTCTATTTTACGAAAAGGTATCAACAAATGGATGTTAAAATGGTTTTGTCAATCATGACCAGTCATTTTTGTCAATCACTTTTTCGACAGTTTTTCTCATTCAAAGGGATTGTCGCCAGTAATTGAAGATGCATTTCCATCTCTAATTGAGATGCAATGAGAAGATCATATCTTAATATATGATTCATAAAAATAATCAGAATATTTTGGATTAATTCCGAATGATATAGCATCAATAATTTCTTAAATAAATGTTACATTTTGACTTTAGCTTGATATTGATGTAATTTTATATTCAATTTGTGTAAATATTGAATATTAATTGAGACTATTTGCGATCATATCATTTTTTTTGTTCTCTTCGGTTCTTTTCGCCCAGAAAGTCAATCAGGAATTAATCTTTGAACTTAAAGTAGATAATGACATGACCTTTTTCACAGATCATTATTATTCAAATGGTGTTGAGTTGAAAGTGTACGCTGCGTTTATGAAAAAATCACCTTTGAATTTTATATTGCTTCCGCATGGTAAACAAAGCAAAAATTACTATTCATTAACATTAACACATAAGATATATACACCTATTGAAATTTATGTACCCCAGGTGAAGGGTATTGACCATCCCTATGCTTCTTATTTGTTGATTGGTAGTCAAAAAGAATCTTTTAACAATCGAAGTCGATACAAACTCACTTCGGCTCTGGAAATTGGTGTTATGGGACCAGCCAGCGGAGGAGGATATTTTCAAAATACCTTGCATCGCAATATTTCTATAGCTGATCATGTTGAAGGTTGGGACACACAGGTAGGTAATGATTTCTGCTTTCAGTACTCAGCCATGATTGAAAAGGGAATCGTGAATGTTAGTTGGTTTGAATTAAATGCATATGTGGGTGGAAAGCTGGGAATCCCTCATACAGAGGCCCAGGTAGGAGGCTATTTTCGGGTAGGTAAATTTGATGATTATTTCCGTCATATTGGAATTGATTCGTCAACGAAATGGCAATTATGGTTTTTTGTAGCTGGAGATCTCTATTTTGTAAATTATAATGCTGCCATTCAGGGAGGTGCTTATAATCAGGGAGTTGGTAGAACCATTCCTTTTATAAATTCAAGTATCTGGCATACGCGATTTGGCGGCACCCTGGTTTTTAAAAAGCTAAAACTCGAAATAGGCCAGGAGGTTATAACACCTACATTTCCGACAGCCCTGTGGCATCGCTGGGCTTATGCAAGCCTGATGATAGGCTTCTAATAGTTGTTTTTATTGACTGTATAAAATTTATAATCCACCCAAATGAGCGATCATAATTGTTGCGAAACTCAGGGCGAGGAAAAAACCAATCATATCGGTTATTGTTGTCAAAATGGGGCCAGATGCCAGGGCCGGGTCTACATTTATCTTTTTAAGGAATAAGGGAACTGTGCCACCAATCGAAACGGCCACAATGGTATTTATGGCGAGTGCGCCACCAACTACAAGCCCCAGGTAGATGCTCCCTTTCCATAAATAAGCTGCCAGACCGATCAGGATGCCAAGCACCAAACCATTGATGAGCCCAACGGAAATTTCCTGAAACCAAACTCTTAACATTTCAGTTGGCCTCACTGTGCCGAGAGAAAGCTCCCGCATACTAACTGCAACAGCCTGGTTCCCAGAACATCCGCTCATATCGGATATGATGGGAAGGAAAACTGCCAATGCAATTACAGTGCTCAATGTATCCTGGTAAAAGGCAATGACACTGGCCGCGATAATGTTTAAGAGAATGTTGACTGAAAGCCAGGAAAGCCGTCTGCGTGATCGAAGAAATACCGGCATGGTTCTCAACTCATCGCCACCGACAATACCCTGGGTTTCGAGATGTTCATAAGCAGCCCTTTCATTGATGGCTTCCAGCACATTTTTTCTTCGCAAAATACCAATCAGCTTTTTGTGGTCGTCAATAACAGGAATGCCATAAAAATCATGGGTATCAAAAAGATCGCTTACTTCATCAAGTGAAGCATTCACATGAATGGCGATCACATCTTTGATGACAATTTCTGAGAGGTGCTGGCTTGGATCTGCCAGCAACAAATCCTGCATTTGGAGGACTCCTAAAAACACACCTTGTCTTGAAAGCACATAAATGTATCTGACATGATAATACTTATATTTTTCCGAGTTCTTTTTTAAGTCCTCAATGACTTCCTTTACAGTGGCTGTTTCTTTATAACTTATATACTCAGTGAGCATTAATCCGCCGGCAGTTTCAGGATCATATTCTATCAGTTTTCTAAGTCCGGCAGCTTCAGAAGGATTCATTTCAGTTAAAATGGCTTCTGCATCTTTTTCATGCAATTCCATGATGAGGTCTGCCTGCTCATCACTCATCATTTCGTTGATGATGGCGGCCGCATCTTCAACATCCATATCTTCAATGATATCAACTGCCTGAGCATCGGGTAATTCTTCAATTACATACGCTGCATCTTCAGGATTGAGCAGGGTTAGGAGGTTTTGCTGTTCGTCTTTATGCAGTCTGCTCATCAGGTAAACCAACTGAGTTGAGGATACAGTTTCGAGAAAGCTTGTTAACTCAACCCTGTTATTCGATTCGAGTAAAATGCGGGCTGTTTCTATAGGGCGAACTGTTTTTTGATCAATCATATTACTGCGGAATTGTATATGGAACTATTTGAAAAACCGTAATAAAGGTATTCAAATTTGATG
>PKSW01000421.1 GCA_002869465.1 Marinilabiliales bacterium | reverse complement strand
TGCGCCTTCCAACGACACGTATGAAGACATCATTAACAGCGGCAATCTAAACCTCATTTCTGATTATAAACTGAAAGAGAAAATAAGCTCCTATTATGCTTTTCTAAACGAAGTAGCCAATGTTGAACAATATTACCTGAACCACATGGACAATTATGGTTTTCCTATACTGTATAAAACTTTGTATATACATAAACTTGAATTTATAAGTAAAGAAAGCTATCAGAGTCTTGAGTTTACCAATATGTATCTGGGTGTTGTGTCATATGTTCAGCAAATCAATAGGATTTACCGCGAGGCTCTGGAAAAGAATAAAGAGCTTAAAACTGAATTGGCCATAGCTTTGAAAATTGAATCTTTTAAAAAGTAAATGATGAAAAAACAACTAATAGCTATTATGAGCATTGTCCTGCTTTTTGGTTGCGGGAATCCAGAGACAAAAGTTTCCAATCAAAATGTTTTGAATGAATTGGAACAACTGGCAGAGACACAGGATTATTTCAAGCTGAAGAAAAACTATGAAGCAAAAAACAACCAGCTTTCAGAAGCGCACTCACTTTATTTTAGTGCCATCATAAGCAAAGTTTTTAACAAACCGGAGATTTCTAATTCAGCCATTAATCATTCATTGGCAAATGAAAACTTCAATTTGAATGACACCCTGCTGAATAAACTTTACAGGGCGAAATTGCAAAACCATATCAATTTATATGAATACGGTGAAGCTGCATCAACAAGTACTTACATACAAAACCATTTTCAATCGCTGATTGATTCAGCAGATTTGGAAATGTTGCAAAATGAAATCAAAATTTGGAGAGCATTGTCTGATATACCGAAACAGCAAATCATTAAAAACTCGGACTGCACCTTCCCGATGTACAGGGATAAAGTAGGACTGTTCAATGTTGATGTGAGTTTTGGTGATAGCACCAAAAATTTCCTGTTTGATACCGGGGCAAATTTCTCAGCCATTAAAAGGTCGCTTGTTGAACAACTTGGTTTAACATTAATCGAAGCCGATTTTTATGTTACCGCTGCAACAGGCGCCCAGGTTAAAAGCGATATTGCTGTAGTTGATGAACTCAAAATGGGTGATATCATCTGTAAGAATGTTGTCTGTTTGGTACTCAATGATGAAGATATTTCTTTCCCGCAAATTGATTACTACCCTAATGGAATTATTGGGTTTCCGGTAATTGAAGCTATGGATGAAATTCGTATCAGTAAAGACAATCAAATTTTTGTTCCTCAAAATCCGGTTGAATACAGCTTTAACAATTTTGCCCTCGATGGTTTAATGCCAATTCTAGCCTGTGAATATGAAGGAGATACCTTAAGCTTTCATTTCGATACGGGAGCTACAAAAACCTCCATATATCCTCGATTTTATAACGATTATCAATCGGAAATAGAAAAAAACTATGAAAAGAAAAGCTTCAAAGCTGGCAGTGCCGGAGGTGAATATCATTTTGATGGTTATGAAATTACGGATCTGCATTTAAAAGTAGCGGATTCTGAAGCCATTTTAGAAAAAGTAAATCTGCATACCGAAAATATCGGTGGCGAGGAAAGCAATTTTCATGGCAATTTCGGGCAGGATTACATCAAACAGTTTGATGAGATGATCATCAGTTTCAAATATTCGTCCTTGTTATTTAAATAATAGAAAGATGAAAAATTCAGTAAGATTTATATTCACTTTTGTTATTTATCTTCTACTTTTTATGGGGTCAGAAATTGTACAAGCCCAGGACAAGCGACCTGTTTTTATTGGAGTCCAGCCCAGCTTTACCAGAGAAACCTTTTACGAAGATGGTGAGTTTGATATCAATATTGTTCCAATAATTGTACAGGTTCCAGTCGGAAAACGCATTGATATCCGCGCAACTTTAGAAGTGAATTATCATTTCGGCCCAAGCGATGGCATCTCAGATGTAGGTGTTCAATTTGTCATGCCGGTGTATTTTAAAAAGAAAGAAAATACCAAAAGTATTTCCCATGGTTTTTATGCCGGGCCTGTAATTGGTTTGGGAACAAACCTCATCGACGACCACAATACGCTAACAGTTGCTATTGAACCAGGGTATATGTTCAAAGCAAACAAAAGTTTCACACTTGCACTTGGTTTGCAACTTGGCGCGTCCTATTTCGATTATTTTGATCAACCCAATGCCTGGTACTCACACATCGGGTTTAAAATCAATATTGGATTTTGGGTGAATAGGGGAAAGTAGGTTTACTTCTTCAGAATTTTATTCTCCATCAGTAGTTTTACCACCTCATCTTTCTTGTCTCTGCTGATAGGGGTTTTGTGTTCTCCGATTACAAGTTGGTTTCCGCTGATCGCTTTTACTTTTTCAAGTGATACGATGAATGACTTGTGCGTCTGGTAAAAGCGATCAGCAGGTAGCATTTCGAGTACACTTTTCATGGGAACCAAAACCATTTGTTTAGTAGTTGCGGTAAAAATCATCACGTAGTTTTGCATACCCTGGATGAACAGAATCTCGTCATATTTTATCTTCACAAAATCTTTATCCACCTTCACAAAAATGAAATCTTCTTTGGACTCTGCAGCTTTGATCACCTCAACTTTATTTCCCTCCAACAAGCGGTATGCTTTGTTCACAGCCTGAAGGAAGCGTTAGAACGAAATGGGCTTAACGAGATAATCTACTACATCAAAAGCAAAACTTTCCAACGCATATTCTGAATAAGCAGTGGTAAAAATCACTTTCGGTGGGTTGTTTAACGACTTCAAAAAATCCATGCCCGAGATAAGGGGCATCTCGATATCAAGAAAAATCAGGTCAACCTGTTCGCTTTTTATTAACATATTGGCCTGCACAGCATTTTTGCAAACTCCTTTTACATCCAGGAAATCAATATTACGTGTGTATTCTTCCAGTCCACGGCGGGCCAGGGCCTCATCATCGACAATAATGCAATTAATTTTCATTGAGTTTGATCATTAGTTCAACATGGTACATTTCATTATCCTGCGTAATCTTTAGCTCATGCTTTCCGTCAGGGTATAAAATAGAAAGTCTCCTTTTTACATTTTCAAGCCCAATTCCTCCTGTTCCAGGATAGTTGGTTTTCATTTTTGGATCATGCGAGTTTTTTACTGTCATTGTCAGTACACCATACTCATTGATATCCATTTTAAAGAATACGATGTTCCGCTTCCTTTCGGAATGATGGCTAAGATATTTGAATGCATTCTCGAGAAAAGGCGTTATAAGCAATGGTGCTATTTTGTAATTACCAGGTGAGGAACCAGGACCATCTTTCGGGAGGTCGAAAGTAAACATGGCATCTTCGCCTTTCCTCACTTCTTCAATATTCAGATAATTGGAAATGTATTCCAGTTCTTTGGGTAAGGATATAAACTCTTCGTTGCATTCGTAAAGCTGGTAACGAAGCAAGCCCGAAAACTGCAAAAGTGTTTCTTTGGCTGCATCTGCATCAATTCCTATCATATGATAAATGCTGTTAATACCATTGAAAAGGAAATGAGGATTGATCTGTGCTTTCAGAAAATCGAGTTCTGACCTCAGTTTATCCTGTTCCAGCTGTCGCTTTTGTTTCTCAGATTTTATCCAATCCTTCGGAATCCGATAGGCAAATGACATTACCCAGCAAAACAAATTTGCGACCAGCGCAAACACAAATAAAAACAAAAATGTATTTAAAATTTCAGTTGCTGAGATCTCAAGTAATTGCGCTTTTATTAATTCAACATCCTGAACGGCTAAATACACAAAGTCCACTATCGTCTCAACCACTGAGACAAGGAGGACTAAAAGGGTAGCTTTTAACCAGAATTTCCCTTTTTTGTCTTTACCTAAATAACGCGGGATGAGCTTATCCGCATTCAGATAAAATATCAACGCCCCAAATCCACAACCGTATAAGAGTGGAACGAACAACGAGCCTCCTTCCCTTCCAAATTGGCCCCAAAGTAAATTCAAGCTCTCCAGGTTCAAAATAAAAACAAAACCTAACCAAACTGATATATGAAGCAGTACAATGAAGATTTGTTTGGGTTGATAATTCTGCCGGTTGATTGCTTTCATAAGCATAAACTAAAATTACTTTTTTTATTTATAAGTCAGGGCCGAAATTAGCCTACTAACGTTCCATAGTAAATCTTCATTGACAAACGGTATTTATTAGCTGACGAAATGCAATAAATCAACACTTGCTTTACAAAGTTCCAATTTGTCATCAATATTTTCCCATTCATCAATAGTAATTTTTGGTTTGATTCAGGCTTTATTCATTTGCATCAAAATCAATTCAAAAAACGAATTTCAAAACTACTGAAATGAAAACAATAACTTTCTACCTAACAATAATGATCACATTCCTCTTGCTTTCCTCTTCAGCAATTAAGAAGGATGATTCCTTAACTGAGATCCTTAAACAAGGCCAATCTAGTGGTTTATCTGAGCAGGGCATATCCTTTTCCAGGACGGATACTGGTCCGTTAAGGAAAACACAAACAGACTTTACACTTCAAACCCCAAACCCTTCAAAAGGACCAAAAAAGAAGTTTGTGACCATCAAAATAATTTTTTGATTACAAGTTCAATACTCGTACAAATTATGAATGAAATATGGGAACACGTATTCAAAATACTCAAAATAAAACAAATTTAAAAATAACAATCATGGATTCGACAAAAAAACAATTACTCTGGTTTATAGGCATCTGCCTCCCCGCAACTTACATTTTAGGAATTTATATGCTGTTTAATGGAGGGCTGGCAAACCCAATTGGTATGTTGGCCATGTATATACCCGCTTTAACCGTGATTGGTTTGTATATTTTCAAATTCAAAAAACCAATTTTCAAAAAGGGTGATTTAGGCCTAAACTTCAAAGGGTTAAAATACTGGATCATTGCTCCTTTAACATTGACCGGATTGAGTTTGCTATCATACGTGGTGAGTTATCTGTTCAACCCCGAACTATTTGATACTGTTGAAAACATCCGGCTTGCCCTGGAGAAACAAGGGTTTTACTGGGGCAACATATATATTGGATTCCTGGCCATAATCTTAGTAAATGGCTTGGTTGGTAGTTTCCTGAATATTCCCATGTTTATTGGGGAAGAGTTAGGTTGGCGGGCATTTATGGTGCCTCGTCTGCTCAAACTCTACAAGCCTCAAATTGCGTTTCTCATTGGTGCTGCTGTTTGGGCAATATGGCATAGTGTGATGATCGTCATGGGTTTGAATTATCCATCTGTTCATCCGGTTTGGGGTAATTTACTGATGATAGCATTCTGCATTCCGGTTGGCATCATTTTTCAATATTTCTATGTAAAAAGCAAATCGGTAGTAGTAGCTGCACTTGCCCATGCTGGTTTAAATAAATCAGCCATGAGCATGAGTTTTCTGCTGGCAGATGATAGTTACGACACCTTGCTTTACGGACCGACTGGTGTGATCGGAATTGTAATCTTTTCCATAGTGGCATTCATTCTTTATCGACAGGTTAATTGGAAAAAAGAAAATAATAATAACACAAGTATTAGTTATCATAAGCATGTTCCAGCTCTTAATATGCAGGAATCCGGAAACACAAGTTTCCAATCAAACAGAAATCAATCATTGATTTAATAATAAACACAAAACACTAAAATTATGAAAACAAAATCAATTTTAATGCTCTTTTTTGCATTGACCATCAGCTTAACATCTTGTAAGAAAAACGAAAAATATGTAAGCCCATCGGGCAATGTAAGCATACAAACGAAATCCATCGCAAGTTTCAGTGAGCTGGATATTTCAGACCCGTTTAATGTTTACATAACATTTTCAGCATTTGAGGAAAGTATAAAGATAGAAGCTAATGACAACCTTCATGCATACATCCAGGTTTCAAAAAACAACAACCGTTTAATAATTAAGCTTGACGAAAACATCAACATCCGTGAAGGCGAAGCTAAATTAAACCTTTACATAACTCTTATTGACCTTAAAAAGATTGAAGGAGTTGGAGCCACAAAATTCCATTTTCAAAATCAAATGATCGGTGATAAGCTAGAGGTTGAATTGGAAGGAGCAAGNTTCATTAATCGGAATGTTGAATGTAAAACAATTGAATGCCAAGATTCTGGGTGGCTCAAATTTGGATATTGATGGTGTCTCAGATAGTTTTATCATCGATGCTAACGGGGCTTCCAATATGATAAACTATGGTTTTGAAACTTACAAACTCGAAGCAGAACTTGGAGGTGCGAGTAATTTGAATTTAACTGTCCACGATAAAATGGATGTTAAGGCAAGTGGTGCATCTAAAGTTTTCTACAAAGGAAATGGTGTTGTTGGCAGCCAGAACCTGTCAGGCGATTCGAAAATTGTAAAAGTTCAATAGGTCTATTCGGATCAAAAAGTTCTATTCCAACTCTACTGGATTTAAGATCCAGTAGAGTTGGAAATTT
>PKSW01000438.1 GCA_002869465.1 Marinilabiliales bacterium | reverse complement strand
TTGGCGCATTATGGCATTGAAAGGCGCAGAAATTATTGCGCATCCATCCAATCTGATTACGGAAAATGCATTACGTGTTGTCCCAGCGCAAGCCGTAATGAACAGAATTTTTATTATTACAGCAAACAGGACAGGAACTGAGCGGGATATTACATTTAATGGAAATTCGTTTGCTGTTGATCCATCTGGAAATATAATAAATCGAGCATCCGGTGATGCTGATGAAATTCTATCATTTGAAATTGAAGTTGATAAAGCACGAGATAAGTTTATAACGCCATTAAATCATGTACTTGAAGACAGGTTTCCTGAAAAATACACTGAACTTATCAAGCAATAACTTAATTCTTTCGATAACTTTTTTGCCATCTTAAACTATATCCTAAATTAAATTCAATAAAATCTGCTTTTGAGAAATTATAGGCTCTAATGTTTACCCCTGTAATAAAATGTTTTCCAATATAATATCTTAGTCCAACACGTTGATAGGTTGTCGGCGTTTCCATATTTTCCACTTCCTGGCGGTAAATATAGAAGCCTGGTTGTACAGTCATTAACAGCTTGTTAAACACCAATTCGAAAGAGGGATAAATACCTATTAAAAACTTATCTTTAAATGTTGCAGGGACTTTTTGCAAAGATCCATACTCGTCCAAAAGGGTTTCAGCGGCATATGCCTCGTTATAGCTAAAGTCAAAACCGCCACCAAATTTAACCTTATGAGAAATTTGTCTGTTAATTGCAGTCGAAATTGTAAATACTCCGTAATTGAAAGCTTCAGCCAATGTGTCGCCATTATATTCATATGTAAAACCAACTTGCCGGATGGATGGTGAGGCTGTAATCAGCCATTCCCATTCCTTTAAATATTTAGGAACTTCTTGAACTTTATAAGTTGGTCTTTGCTTAACAATATATTGTACCCCCACCTGCGGAGCAAAAACATTTACACCTAAATTAGGCAATTTAACGGCACCATTTGAGAAGTGAGTATAGTTGAAGCCAAGATTCAAATCCCAGTTTTTTGCCAATTTGATACTGGAATTAATTCCAAAATCGAAAAAAACTGTGAAATATGAACCGATTGGGTAATAATACCCTGCTTCAAGCAATTCATGGGGCTTCCAGTTTAATGATAGGCCAAAACCCACTTCATAGTTAACACTCCAATTATGCCACCTTTTAAAAGGAGCATTTATGTATGAATAAATAGCCAGCGGTTTTCCAAATTCATCGTCGTTTAAGAAGTCGATATAAAACAATCCAAACCCCCAAACAGGATAACCATATAATTGCTGCCAAAGTTTTCGTCCGTCAGTTCGTATGCCATATTGAGCTGAAAATGCCTGGAACAGATTATATGGTTCGTGTTTGGGATTTTCACCCTGAACAAATGCATGCGTGGGTATTACTTTCCCTAACTGGTAGTTTAAATGGATGGATTTAACATATCGGGTTGAATCACCCGAAAGCGTATCAACATTTGCCAGGCAATTGTTCATTGCTATCAGGGAGCTAATCGTCAAGAGAAAATGAATTGTGTATTTATTCACCCGGGCTTTATCATTTTTCTGCATACAAAAATAGAAAATAGAAAATTGCACAACTCACAACTATCAATTATTAATCATAAAGCGTTAAATTCAACTTAACAATAATTAACAGCTTAAAATAACTAATTCATCGTTTTATATTAATTTTGAGCCGAATTGCAACTATTAAAATCCTTTCAAAATGAGAAATATTATTCTGTCAATTGCTATATTTTTTTCTATTTGTACAAGTTCGTTGAATGCGCAAACCCATTTCAACGAGATGAACCAGGTAGAGACAACCAAAAAAATGGGCACACTACTTCAGATTGTAAATAATTTTTATGTCGACACACTTGATATGGCTGAAGTTACAGAAAAGGCTATTATTTATACACTAAAAGAACTTGACCCGCATTCGGCATACATTTCAAAAGAAGACGTGGATAAAGCCAATGAGCCTCTTGAGGGTAGTTTTGAAGGTGTAGGCCTTACATTCCAGTTGTTTAAAGATACAATACTTGTTATTTCACCAATTCCAGGTGGGCCGTCTGACAAAGTGGGAATAATGGCAGGTGATAAAATCATTACCGTTGATGGTGAAGACGCGTTCGGAGAAAAAATAGATAATGAATGGGTGATGGATCATTTGAGAGGTAAAAAGGGAACCGAAGTCACGGTAGGCATTTACCGTAAAAATAATAATGATATCCTTGACTTTACAATCGTAAGAGATGAAATTCCCATTAATAGTATGGATGCAGCATTCATGCTGGATAAAGAAACAGGTTATATTAAATTGAATCGGTTCGCTAAAAATTCGCTGGATGAAGTGAATACAGCGCTGACTGAATTGAAATCGCAGGGCATGCAAAACCTGGTTTTCGATTTGAGAGGCAATTCAGGCGGTTATCTTGGAACAGCCATGTCGATTACTGATGAATTTTTAAAAGACAATGAATTAATTGTATACACAGAAGGCGTCAATAGTCCGAGGCAGGAACTTGATGCCACAGCAGGAGGTAATTTTGAAGAAGGCAAATTGGTCATTTTAATCAACGAAGGTTCAGCGTCAGCCAGTGAAATCGTTTCGGGTGCTGTTCAGGACTGGGACAGGGGAATGATTGTTGGCAGACGTTCATTCGGAAAAGGACTGGTACAACGACCATTTAAACTCCCTGACGGTTCCATCGTTCGATTAACTGTGGCTCGATATTATACGCCTTCAGGCAGGTGTATTCAAAGTCCATATGATAATGGAAGTGAAGAATATTATAATGATTTTATCAGCCGCATGGAAACGGGCGAATTAATGCATCCTGACAGCATTTCATTCCCTGACTCTCTTCATTATGAAACAAAAGGCGGAAGAACTGTATATGGTGGCGGAGGTATCATGCCTGATATTTTTGTACCTTTTGATACACTTCGCTATAACAGACTATTGACCTCTCTTATAAGGAAAGGGGTAATCAACAGTTTTGTAAATGAATATCTGGATGATAACAGGAAATTACTATTGAAAAAATACCCCGACTTTGATAAATACAATGACAGTTTTCAATTTTCTGACGCAGCTTACAATGAATTCATTGAACTAGGCGAAAAAGAGAAAGTGCTGACCGAGGAAAATAAATCCGATCTAAATGAATCATTTGTCAGGCTTCAATTAAAGGCATTAATCGCCAGAAACCTTTACGAAACAGGTTCCTATTTTGAAGTGCTGGCTCCCACAGATCATGAAATTAATAAAGCGCTGGAATTGATCAAAGAAGAAACCACGTATGAAAGTTTTGGTTTAAGCCAGTAGGCAATTAAGGTCTGATTACTGTGAATTTTCCATTTTCTTCCAGTTTAATAATCGTTGAAGGTTTAACGGCCCTGACTCTTTCTCGAAAAGCTTCCACAACATAATCAACACTTTCGATGATTTCGTTTGAAATTTGATGAAAAAATGGTGCCGTGGGTTGTCCTGATACATTGGCGGATGTGCTGACAAGCGGCCGGTCAAGTTCTTTCATTACCGGGCTGCCAAATCTACCTTTTACAATTCTAATAGCAATACTACCATCGGGGGCAATCAGGTTTTTAGCCAGGTTTTTAGCCCTGGGATATACAATTGTGAGAGGTGAAGCTGAATTGGCAATCAGATCGTAGGCGATGGGAGGAACATCCTCCACATATCGTCCAATCTTTTCTTCTGATTCAAGCAAAATGATCATACTTTTGCTTTCACTGCGGCCTTTTATTTTATAAATCCGCTGTACCGCTTTGCTATTGGTAGCATCGCATCCAATACCCCATATCGTATCAGTAGGATATAAAATAATTTTTCCCTTTTTCAACAGGGCCACCGATTTTTTTATTTCTTCCTCAAGATTCATTGATTTTCCAGTAATTGTCTATTTTCAATACTTATTGCACACTCAAAGTGGCCTTCTGGGCATGTATTTAACCCATGAATACCACACGGCCTGCACTTCAATATTTTATTTGTCTGCACTATAAATGATTTGTCAGAAAGCGGTCCGAAACCAAATTCGGGTATGGTCGAGCAATAAATGGCCGTAACAGGTGCATTTACAGATGAGGCGAGATGCATAGGTGCAGAATCATTGGTGTAATTCATCATGGCGTCTCTCATCAGTGTGGCCGATTCGAGAAATGTTAACTTTCCTGAAAGATTCAGGCAATTGGGATGTTTACTTTTTAACTTGATATTGTCACACAAACCCGCATCATCTTTTGACCCCAGCAAATATACATTCAGGTCGTTATCAACTGAAGATATCATCTCAACCCATTTATTCTCCGGATAAGTTTTTGTAAACCATAATGATCCCGGTGAAATCGTTATATAGGCTTTGGTCTTGTATGGCGACATTTTAGCATCATCGTGAGCTGATGGATAAAGCCTAACAGGAAACTTATTTTTTTCCCCAGTCAAATCTTCAACTAATTTCAGGTTTCTGTCCGTTTCGTGCAAAACACCATTTTTTTTATTTAAAGTATGTTTTATTGATTTTGAGAAAAACAGGGAAAGAGGGTTTTTATTAAAACCTATTTTTATTTTCGCGCCTGATAAAGCAGTGATCAAACCTGAAGAGACAAACCGTTGGATATTGATAACCGCGTCATATTTCCTATCCCTAATCACCTGTATCAATTCTTTAAGATGGTGATATTTTTTTTCAGATTTATCCCAAACAATAACCCGGTGAACGAAAGGATGATCCTTAAAAACATCCTGGTAACCATACTTTAATAGAAAATCGATCTGACTTTCCGGAAACACAGCATGGAGTTTCTCAATAACTGGTGTCGTCAGAATGACATCTCCTAAAGATGCCGTTTGTATAATAAGAATTTTCTTCAATATTCGATTTTTCACAAAGTTAAAGAATTATGCATCTTTATAACATCACAGCAGTCTTTCGCACATAATATTGGCTTGTTTGCATTGGAATGATCATCCACAGAAAGCTGGTTTTAAAATACATTATATCAAAAATCCGGTTTTTATTTAAAATAGTTTTAATTTGTAATGGCAGAATTATTATACTATTTAAGTTCGTATTTTTACACCAGTTAAAATGGAATTGATCATGGTAAATTTGGAAGCATCTTATATGGGACTTAAACTGAAGAATCCTATTATTGTAGGTAGTTCAGGCTTAACAAATTCGGTTGAAAACATCATCGAAATAGCAAAACATGGTGCCGGTGCCGTTGTGTTAAAATCACTTTTCGAAGAGCAGATCAAGCATGCTGCCAGCAGTACTATTGTACAGAATGAATATGGTAATACTTACCCGGAAGCTGAAGATTATATACGCAATTATACCCGCGAAAAGGATGTAGCCAATTACCTTAAATTAATTGAAGACAGTAAAAAAGTTGTTGATATCCCAATAATTGCTTCCATCAATTGTATTTCTGATACAGAATGGATCACTTTTGCCAAACAAATTGAAGGTGCTGGAGCCGATGCGTTGGAATTAAACGTATTTGTCCTTCCATCTAATCCTGATAGAGATGGATCCCAGAATGAAACCGTATATTTTGATATTATTGAGAAGATTCTTAAAGTTGTTAAAATTCCGGTAGCACTCAAAATAAGCCACTATTTTTCATCATTGGCAAAAACAGTTACCAAATTATCATGGACTGGTATAAAAGGAATCGTACTTTTTAACCGATTTTTTAGTCCTGATATTGATATTGAAAACCTGGAAATAAAAACGACCAATGTTTTCAGTACCCCTTCAGAACTGGCAATATCATTAAGATGGATCGCAATGATGTCGGCCCATGTAAGTTGTGACCTAGCTGCCTCAACAGGCGTGCATGATGGCAAAGCTCTTATTAAACAACTATTGGCCGGTGCCAAGGCTGTTCAAATCGCTTCAGTTTTATATAAAAAAGGTTTTAAGGAAATTGAAACGATGCTTGAAGTGTTGGAGAACTGGATGGAAAGAAAAAATTATACCCGTCTCGATCAGTTTATAGGCAAAATGAGCATTGCCCAAACAGAAAATCCTGCGGCTTATGAACGGGTTCAGTTCATGAAACATTTTTCTGGAATTGAATAAAAAAAACTACATTTGGTT
>PKSW01000185.1 GCA_002869465.1 Marinilabiliales bacterium | reverse complement strand
GCACCATGTTCGGCAGCCAGGCTGTCTGCAAGTGCTTTATACAATTGCACTTTTATAGATTTAGGAACCAATGCCTCAAGAATTTCTTCTTTATTGGGTTCGAAAATATAATTTGCTTTGGGTTCTGCTTCAGCAGCATTTTCATCAGCTACACTTTTTGAAACCGGCAGCAACTGCTCCACCTGTAACATCTGAACAGCAGCATTTTTAAACTGGTTGTAAATCAGGATGATCTGATCGTATTTCTTTTCGGAAAAAACTTGCATCAGCTCTTCAGCGATTATAACAGAATTGTCGAAAGTCAGGTCATCGAATATGGCAGTATTTATTTCAACAATGCTATATCCGCGTGATTTAAATATATCTGCGCCTTTCTTTCCAATGCAATACAGATCCACATTTCCGGTTTTTTGCTGGGCCGGCAATTTAGTATGGATGTAGCTGATAGTTTCTTTAATTATATTGGCATTGAATGCGCCGCATAAACCACGATTTGAAGTAATGGGTACCAGTAAAACTTTGTCGTTTCCCCTGTCTTCAGCAAAAACACCTTCATCTGAACCCTCAAGTCCGCTGCTGAGGTTTTGCATGATCTCCTGTAACTTTTGTGCATATGGTCTCATTCCCAGGATGGCATTTTGTGCCCTTCTGAGTTTAGAAGCAGCCACCATTTTCATGGCGCTGGTGATTTGCCTGGTCGATTTTACAGAGGCTATTCTAACACGTACTTCTTTTAAATTTGCCATATGCTACAATCCGGTATTTATGCTTTGTATTTATGTGCAATGTCGGCTGCTGCCTTTTTCAAAACTTCAATTACTTCATCCGTCAGTTTGCCCTCCCTAATGGTGGCCAATGCATCCTGATGATGCATGTCGAGGAAGTGTAAATACTCTGTTTCAAAGTCTATAATACTATTTACCGGAACGGTTTTCAACAGGTTATTCACGCCACAATAAATGATGGCTACCTGGTGCTCGACCGTCATAGGTGAGTACTGAGGCTGTTTCAGAATTTCTACATTCCTTTTTCCTTTTTCGAGCACGGCCATGGTTGCCGGATCGAGGTCTGAACCGAACTTGGCAAACGCCTCTAGTTCACGATATTGTGCCTGGTCGAGTTTGAGTGTTCCGGCCACTTTTTTCATGGATTTAATCTGTGCATTTCCTCCCACCCTCGAAACGGAAATACCCACGTTAATGGCCGGACGAATACCCGCATTGAAGAGGTTACTTTCAAGGAATATCTGTCCGTCGGTAATGGATATCACGTTGGTAGGGATATACGCCGAAACGTCACCGGCCTGCGTTTCGATAATAGGCAGTGCCGTTAATGAACCACCGCCTTTAACTTTGTCTTTTATACTTTCAGGCAGGTCGTTCATGGTTTTAGCGATCGCATCAGAGTTAATGACTTTCGCCGCTCTTTCGAGCAATCTTGAGTGAAGGTAAAAAACATCACCGGGATAGGCTTCGCGACCCGGAGGACGACGCAGCAGCAATGAAACTTCCCTGTAGGCAACGGCCTGTTTCGACAAGTCATCATAAATGACCAATGCCGGGCGACCTGTATCACGGAAAAATTCGCCAATGGCAGCACCTGCAAAAGGCGCGTAAAACTGCATGGCTGCAGGGTCAGAAGCGGTTGCCATTACAATAACGGTGTAAGCCATCGCTCCGCTGTCTTCCAGCGTTTTCACAATATTGGCAACGGTTGATCCTTTCTGGCCTGTAGCTACGTAAATACAATAAACAGGCTCGCCTTTTTCGTAAAATTCTTTCTGGTTGATGATGGTATCAATGGCAATGGCTGTTTTTCCCGTCTGGCGGTCGCCGATGATCAGCTCGCGCTGTCCGCGGCCGATCGGGATCATGGCATCAATCGCTTTAATACCTGTTTGCAAAGGTTCGTTTACCGGTTGGCGGAAAATAACACCCGGTGCTTTACGCTCAAGTGGCATTTCGTAAAGATCTCCTCCGACTTCACCTTTACCATCCACAGGTTCCCCCAGGGTATTTACAACGCGCCCCAATAAGCCTTCACCTACATTGATAGAAGCTATCCTGCCCGTACGTTTTACTTTATCACCTTCGTTCAGGTTTTCGGCTTCGCCTAAAAGTACCACGCCCACGTTATCTTCTTCCAGGTTCAGGACAATTCCCATCAATCCGTTTTTCTCGAATTCCACCAATTCATTGGCTTCGGCGTTGTTCATACCGTAGATACGGGCGATACCGTCACCAATTTGAAGAATGGTGCCTACTTCTTCCAATACGGCTTCCGATTCGTAGCCTGCTAATTCCTGTCGTAAAATGGCTGATACTTCTGCTGGTTTAATTTCTGCCATATTGTTTTTATTCTTTAGTTATATTTTACTTACATAAAGGTTGTCTGAAAAAACTTTAGCCAATCGCTGNNNTTAAATCCACCAATCAATTCCTTGTCAACTATTTCTGTTACTTCCAGGTTCATATCTGTTACCTGCGCAAGTTTATCTAAAATCTCCTTCTTAATTTTTTCATCAACAGCAATCGCAGTTGTGAGTTTCACCGGTAATATATTCTTATATTCTTTATAAATATCATCAAATGCAGTAGAAATATATGTGATATACACTTCTCTTCCCTTGCGTGTGATCAATTGCAGGAACTTATGCGTAAGTTTCTGAATTTTTTTGTCGAATATTCTATCTAAAACCTTAATTTTTTTTGGGTAATCAATGACAGGATTTGCCATCAGTTTTCGCAACACCCTGCTTTCGTCCAGAACAGATTTTACAAGGATCATATCCTGCGCCACCTCTTCAAGGATGTTATTTTCAACAGCTAGGTCAAATAGAGCCTGGGCATATCGTTTCGCCAGTAGTGTAACTCTCATTAGTGTATCCTGTTCTTAATTTAAACTGGTTTCTTTCAAAAGAGTCCTGATATATTCTTCCTGTCTCTTTTTATCCTTTAACTCTTCTCTTAATACTTTTTCGGCAATTTCAATGGAGTAAGTAGCAATGGTATTTTTAATCTCCACCAAAGCGGCTTTCTTTTCATTTTGAATCCGTACTTTGGCATTCTCCACGATATTACCGGCTTCTATACCGGCTTTTTCTTTCGCTTCTTCAATCAACTTATCCTTGATCTTACGCGCTTCCCTTAAAATGGCATCACGCTCATCTTTTGCTTCTCTCAATAACTTTTCGTTATCAAGTTTCAGCTCTTTCATTTCTTCTTTGGCCCGGTCAGCAGCACGCAATGATTCTTCGATAGAATCTTCACGCTCTTTCAATGCATTCATAATAGGTTTCCAGGCATATTTTTTCAGGATGAATAGTACGATGAGCAGTGCGATGGTCATCCAGATAATGAGTCCGAATCCGGGGTTGATCAATGACATGATATATTGTTTTTAGTTTTTAAAATTTATCCGGTGCATTGCAGCCAACCGCTGAAATGCACCGGAGATTCATCGTTATTGTTTATAAGAATACTACCAACAAACAGACAACGATAGCAAAGAAGGCAACACCTTCAATAAGCGCGGCGGCAACAATCATATTTGAACGAATATCGCCAACAGCTTCAGGCTGACGCGCGATGGCTTCAACTGCACCTTTACCGATCTGGCCAATGCCAACACCAGCGCCAATAGCAGCAATACCAGCTCCGATACCTGCACCCATTTTTGCATAAGGTGTAAGGTCAGCTACAGCCTGTAATAAAATTGCTAAAAGTTCCATAATTAAGTTTTTATTTAGTTATTAATGGATTCAAATTAATTAATGATGTGCTTCCTCCGTGGCCATGCCAAAATACAGGGCCGAAAGCAATGTAAAAACATAGGCCTGGATAAAAGCTACCAGCAATTCAAGGAAGTCCATAAAAATGGAAAATCCTACGGAAATAACTGAAACGCCGTATCCAAGTCCGGCACTCATCTCACCAAAAATAAAGATGAGGCTGATAAAACCCAGTATGATGATGTGTCCTGCCGTAATGTTAGCAAAGAGACGGACCATCAATACAAAAGGTTTGGTAAATACACCCATCAGTTCAACAATCGGCATCAATGGCACGGGGATTTTCAACCACCATGGCACGCCGGGCGCATTGATAATATGTGTCCAGTAGTTTTTATTTCCACTAAAGGTGGTAATAATAAACGTAAAGGCCGCCAACACGCCTGTAACGCCAATATTTCCGGTAACATTAGCGCCACCCGGAAAGATTGGGATGATACCAAGAATGTTGTTGATGAGTATAAAAAAGAATATCGTTAATAAAAAAGGTAAATATTTTTCGTATCGTTTTTCGCCAATTGATGCTTTGGCAATGTCGTCGCGGACAAAAATGATGATGGGTTCCAAAAACGACTGTAAGCCCTTTGGTGCATGATCTCTTCTTTTATCGTAACTTCTTGCCACTGAAACGAAGATGACAATCAACAACAAAGAACTGAGAAAAATAGCGACCACGTTTTTAGTGATTGAAATGTCTAATGTCGGTCTGATTTCTTGTCCGTCACCATCCAGCTTTACGATCTTTCCGGCATTCATATCCTTATGAGAGATAAAATAGCCCTTGTAGACATCATGCCCATGATGAAAATTGGACGACATAAAAACATGCCATTGCCCTTCATCGTATAAAATAACTGGTAAAGGGATGGAAATGTGCGTATCGCCAAAATTAATAATGTGCCAATCGTATGAGTCACTGATATGCTCAACGATCATTTCTCCGGCCTGGAAGTCCGCCTCTTCCATCTTTTGTTGATCTTCAGTGCTGATTACAGGATCATCTGCATGATGCTGAGCAGCTATATTTCCTGATAAGAAAAAGCTGATTAAAATGAGTAGCCCTAAATGGTAAACTGTTCTCTTAACTCCTGATTTATCACTCATTTACGATGGAAAGTGTGGTTTCAAAATTGGATGCAATGATACGAATAAAAGCTGAAATAGAAAAAGGTTTTTTTATTTTGTTTTTATCAGTGCATGAGGCGCTTACTTGATACCCATCATCCTTAAGCATCATTTCAAATGGGTTCGGCTTGCGGCAGTTTCAATTTTTTTGTATCTTCACGAACAAGCAAAAAAAGTGTTCATACGTAACAAACTTTCATTATGGAGAAATTATCAATGTTATTAGTTTTAGGTAGCTTCCTGTTCATTTCATCCTGTTCAAATTGTGATGAGGATTTAAATTTGAAGGATGAAACGGTAGCCATTGAAAATATACTTGAGAAGTATATCATCGCCAATGAAAACCAGGATTTTGAATTAACGGAAGAAATTTGGGCTCCCAATCCGGATATTATATTGTACGGTACAGATTCGGATGAGCGATTGATGGGATGGACAAACATCAGGACAGCCATTAAAGATCAGTTCAGCCAGATAACAGATACGTATATTTCAGCTTCCGATCAGTTCATCAAACTCAACTGCACAGGAAATACAGCCTGGTTTGCCGAAACTCTCAATTATAATTTTGTTTACAAAGGTGAAGCAAAAAGTTATGAGGGACTTCGCTTTACCGGCGTATTGGAAAAAATGAATGGTGAGTGGAAAATTGTTCAGGCGCACCTTTCAGTACCAGCTTCAGTTGGGGTTGGAAAGTAAATTAAATAAATTCATTTTATTGATAACAAAAAACCCCGATAAGTCTATCAGGGTTTTAAATACTTTATGTAAAATATCTTATTCGGCAAGAATCAGCACCTTGTTATCCAACACTTCAATAACACCACCATTTACTTCGTAAAATTCTTCACTCCCGCTTTTTTTCACTTTTATTTTACCTTTCACCAGGGCTGAAATTAAAGGTGCGTGGTTGTTTAAAATTTCAAATGAGCCATCAATACCTGTCAGTTGCACCAGGTCAGCTTCTCCTTTATAGATCGTTTTGTCGGGGGTTATAATTTCAAGATTCATGTCGATGCTCGCTATTTGCTTTCTTCAAGTAATCTTTTACCTTTTTCAATGGCTTCGTCAATGGTGCCTACCAGGTTGAATGCCGCTTCAGGATATTCATCTACCTCACCATCCATGATCATATTAAATCCTTTGATGGTATCTTCAATGGAAACGATGGTTCCTTTTAATCCGGTGAACTGCTCGGCCACGTGGAAAGGTTGTGAAAGGAAACGTTGCACCCTCCTGGCACGATGCACGATCAGTTTGTCTTCTTCTGAAAGCTCATCCATACCAAGAATGGCGATAATATCTTGCAGTTCTTTATAACGCTGCAACAGTCTTTTCACCCTTTCCGATGTTTTATAATGTTCTTCACCAACCACATCAGGAGTTAGAATACGTGATGTTGAATCAAGCGGGTCTACAGCGGGATAAATACCAAGCTCGGCAATCTTTCTGCTCAATACAGTTGTTGCATCGAGGTGGGCAAAAGTGGTAGCCGGAGCGGGGTCGGTTAAGTCATCGGCAGGCACATATACTGCCTGAACAGAAGTAATGGAACCTCTTTTGGTTGAGGTGATCCGTTCCTGCATGATGCCCATCTCGGTAGCCAGCGTGGGTTGATAACCCACAGCTGAAGGCATACGGCCTAACAGCGCTGACACTTCTGAACCCGCTTGTGTAAAACGGAAAATATTGTCGATAAAGAAAAGGATGTCCCTTCCGCCTGATTTTTCATCACCATCACGGAAGTATTCGGCCATGGTTAATCCTGAAAGGGCCACACGGGCACGTGCC
This sequence comes from Marinilabiliales bacterium, assembly GCA_002869465.1. Taxonomy (GTDB): domain Bacteria; phylum Bacteroidota; class Bacteroidia; order Bacteroidales; family F082; genus UBA4459. The sequence goes on along the minus strand of PKSW01000185.1, from coordinate 1,902 downwards.
CCAGGAGGCTCGTTCATCTGTCCGAATACAAGGGTTGCCTGTGATTCAGCCAATTCTTTTCTGTCCACTTTCGAAAGGTCCCAACCGCCATTTTCCATGTCTTCCAGGAATTCTTTGCCGTATTTGATAACGCCTGATTCGATCATTTCTCTCAGCAGGTCATTACCTTCGCGGGTACGCTCTCCAACACCACCGAAAACGGATAATCCTGCATAGGATTTGGCAATGTTGTTGATCAACTCCATGATAATAACGGTTTTACCAACACCGGCACCACCAAACAAACCAATCTTACCACCTTTTGAATAAGGTTCGATCAGGTCAATTACCTTAATGCCTGTATGAAGAACTTCTTTGGATGTGGTTAAGTTTTCAAATTTTGGCGGATCACGGTGAATCGGGTATCTTTCTTTTGATGTAACTTCACCAAGTCCATCAATAGCATCGCCAATTACATTAAACAGGCGGCCTTTTACTTCTTCACTGGCTGGCATGGATATAGGGGCGCCGGTTGAGATAACTTCAGTACCCCTTCTTAAACCGTCAGTAGCATCCATAGCTATGGTTCTAATGGTATTTTCGCCAATGGCCTGTTGGGCTTCTAAAATAAGTTTATCACCATTTTCGCGGGTGATTTCAAGTGCGTCGTAAATTTTTGGGAGGTCTTCTTCATTTTCGAAAACCACATCAACAACCGGCCCGATGATTTGCGCAATGTGGCCAACCCTTTTTTTCTCCATAAAAAGCTTTGTTTAAAGGTATTTAATGTGCGGGCAAATATAATAATTATAAATGATTGAAAAAGTAATATTTCTGAAAGAATAGGAAATCCCCTAGCTGACTTGATTTTATTTAGGAATATCCGTGTATTTTAGCAAAAAATTTCCGGTATGAGCGAAGCAACATCTAAATTAACCGAACTGTCAGAGTTGGGTGAGTTTGGTTTGATCGACCACCTGACAAAAAATATTCCCATCGTAAATAAATCTACAGTCAAAGGCATTGGTGATGATGCCGCGGTGTTAAAACCAACAGCAGGCCATGTGACTCTTTTATCAAAAGATTTGCTGATTGAAGGCGTGCATTTCGATTTAACCTATATGCCATTAAAACACTTAGGTTACAAGGCTGCCATGGTTAATTTTTCAGATATAGTCGCCATGAATGGCGTCCCGAAACAAATGATTGTAGGATTGGGTGTGTCAAGCAAGTTTTCGGTGGAAGCGCTTGAAGAAATTTATGCAGGCATTAAAAAAGCATGTAAGGTTTATAAAGTTGATTTCGTGGGTGGCGATACCACATCCAGTGTATCGGGTTTATTTATTTCAGTTACTGTTGTTGGCGAGGTTCAGGAGGATAAAGTAACCTACCGAAGTAGTGCTGATGTGAATGACCTGTTGTGTGTGAGTGGTGACCTGGGTGCCGCGTATATGGGACTCCTTGTTTTGGAAAGAGAAAAGCAGGTTTTTAAGGTGAATCCTGACATGCAACCTGATCTGTCACAGCATAATTATATATTGGAACGGCAGCTAAAACCTGAGGCCAGGACAGATATTGTCAAACTATTTGATGAAAAAGGGATCGTTCCAACCGCGATGATCGACATTTCTGACGGGCTGGCTTCTGAAGCACTGCACATTTGCAAGGCATCAAAAAAAGGATGTGTGATCTATGAAGAGAAGATACCCATTGATCAAAACACCTATGATATAGCTAAGGAATTTAATATCATTCCATCAGTGGCTGCATTGAATGGGGGAGAAGACTACGAACTTTTATTTACCATAAAGCAGGAAGACTACAACAAAATTAAAGAAGTGGAAGGAGTTACTGTCATTGGATATATCACGGATGAGTCAGAAGGCGAAAAACTGGTTTCAAATGACAATCACCTCTTCAACC
>PKSW01000146.1 GCA_002869465.1 Marinilabiliales bacterium | reverse complement strand
AGAAAATGATTTATAATTAAATTCAATATCAAATTTGACCGTATGGAGGAAACGATATTTGAGAATATTCTGCGATGAGTCAACACTGGTTGAATTATAGCTGTATTCAATTCCCCTGTCGTCAATAGCAAAAACATAATTAGGGTCGAGGGAAACGGGTTCAACGTAGGTATAACCGAACATAGTGTATATTTCAAAATTCTTTCCAATCTTAGCTTGTCCATTCAAAGATATATCGATACCTGTAACTTTTGACCTGCCCGTATTTACAAATTTAAAACCGGCAAGGGCAAAATCAAAATTCCAAAACCCGAAAAGGTATTCAATGGTATTATTATACTCCTGGTAAAAAATTGCCGCATCAAAATATCCATAAAACTTGCTGAATTTAAAGCCTTGTTTAACTCCTACTTCAGCATTCCAGCTTGTTTCTGGTATCAGGTCGGGATTGTCAAAAACAGCAAAGCTTCCAACGTTGGTTCTAATATAGCGCTCTGTTATTGTAGGGAAACGATATCCCTGTCCTATTGAAGCTCTTAAATAGGTTTCTTTACCAAGTTTTAATGAAGTGCCCGCTCTTAATATAGGTTTTGTATCGCGGATGGTGTCGTTTAGCCTGAAATGCTCAATTCTCATCCCTAACGAGACAATCAGCGCATTCCCGAATTTCTTTTCCAATTCTACAAATAGAGAAGCATTCCAAATATAATTATAAGGCGATCCTGATGAAGAATACATATTGCTATAAGAATCGGTATACTGGCTAACAAGACCCGCTATAAAATCCAGGTCTCCAATGTTCTTGAATTGTTTACTGAACTGATACTGATTAAAGATCATTAAAGCACTGTTACTTTGATTATTATTGGCTTTGGTATCGCTATAAAGAATCCTGTTTGTAAAAGAGTGTTTGACACCGAGACTTGTATAATAATTAACAAAAGGATCTAAATACATTGTAAAATTATCAGCGAGTAATACGGCACCAGGGTAACCACGATAAAAGTTAGCCGTATCATCTTGCCAGGCAAACACGGTACTGCTCTTTTTCATCATCATATTTCCATTGATACCGAAATTAAGTCCTGTATATTTTTTTGATCTTCTCCTTAAATTAAAATTGACTCTACCTCTCCTGTTCACCATCTCATTATCAGAGATACTGGACGTGTCATTTACATAAGGACCATCCTCCGGTGCTCCAAGATAACTCCTGTCAACCATACCAACACCGGCAATTACGAAGTCAGTATGCCCGTCACCAAGTTGCCTTGAATGTAAAAAACTTGCTCCAGCTAAATAGTCGACACCGTTCCACCATTGTGTAGCAGGGGATTTTGGCGGACTATAAAAACCGGAATATAATTGGACTTTGGTTAATGGTTTTATACCTGGATAATTCGTGCGGATATACACCGCACCGCTCAATGCTGAAGCACCTGACAAAACAGAAGAAGCTCCTTTAACCACTTCAATTTGTTTTATATTTTCTACCGGAATTAATGCCCAGTCGGGTTTGCCGGCATCACCTGTGATGATTGGAATATCATCAATGAATACACCGACTTTTGAACCAACACCAAATGTAAATCCGCTACCTCCCCTAATTTGAGGCTCCTCATCAAGTATGGTAACCCCTGGGGTTAAATCTAATATTGATTCAACTGATCGGGTGTTTCTAGCTTCAATCAACCGAGGTTTCATTACTTCAATAGAAGCTGTTTGTTCCTCCAATGCTTTATCAAACCTACCTGCTCTAACAACAACTTCTTCAAATTGCGTACTAAAAGCCTCCATTTCTAGATTTAAAATGGTAGTTTGATTGCTCACAACAGTTACAGGAGAGTTTACAATTTTCATTCCTGTGAATGATATTACAAATGAATATTCTCCCGGAGCCAAGGAAATGGAATAATGTCCATTAAAATCAGATACAGCGCCAACAGTTAAATTATTTTTAGTATAGATGTTGGCACCTACCAAAGGTTCGCCATTTTCCTTATCAGTAATTCTTCCGGTTAATATTCCATTATCCTGGGCAAATAATTCTGAAAGGAATAGAAGAATCAGAATGATGATCAAAAGGTGTTTGCGTTGCATAAGATGTTTTCCTGATAAACCCCTTTTATAAAAAGATTACAGTACGATTTTTTTTGTTAAGATTTTACCATTATATCTTACACTAATTATATAAGTTCCGCCCGGAAGATTCAAATTGTATATATTCTTTTGCCCACTTTTTCCGGAATTTTCCATTACAAGTTTGCCAAGCATATTATAAACTGAAAGGCTGAAATCATCATTTTGATTGCTGTTCAAAAATACCGAAAGATTGTTATCAAAATTATAAACAACAAGTTCATCTGTATTTTTTTCAATGACTCCTGTTCCATTATTGTAGATGAACTCGAGATCATCAAACCATGCTTCGCTGCCATCAACAGCTGATAATCCATTGCTTGAAGTTAGAATAACCAATGCATATTCGGGCATAATATCTTTATGATAATTCAATGGAAATGAAAATCTTGTCCACTCCGTTACATCTTCTTCTGGCAAACTTATCACATTCGATGCGACAAATGAAGTTGTGTCGCTGAGAGCCGAGATTGCAGCATATCCAGTATGTAATACTACTTTAACTGTCGGAAAATCACCCGCAGATGGTTTGGCTTTATACCATCCAATCAAACTGTCTGGTCGGGCTGATATTTTTGTGTGCCATTGGCTATTGGCTGTATCTGTAAATGTGTATGCATTGTTAATATTAAATTCAGCATGATATCTACCATTGGCCAATGTGCCTGTAGCGTTGATACCAAATACCCTAACGGTATGAAGATAAACGGAATAATTACCAGTATGCGCATTGCCAAACTCACTTCTGTCCCACACGTGTGGGGCCTGCCCGCTTATAGTAGCATCATCACTTGATTTAATAGAACTCCATTCGACAGGTTCTATAATAGTGGGGCCGTAGCCAATTTCTTCCCATTCTTCAAAACTGGCATTGTCAAATTGAGTTTGAGCATGGATAGTTATAAAAGGTATGATGATAATTACTAAAGAAAGTATTAATTTATTCATAAGGATCGTTTTTGTTTCGGATCGGTAAAAATAAAAAATCCGGTAACACAATTTTAATAAAAATGTTACCGGATTGTTATTTTTTATTTATTGGATGCTAAAATATATAAGAAAGACCAACTCCGAGACTTATCCAGCTTTGGGCATTTACATCTTTTGTTTTAGCCGCATAATTATATTTCGCATTGATATTAAAAGCAGTACTGCCACTACCAAAAGGAATTACAGCACCAATTTCGGGATAGACACCAAAATGCCAGTTGTTATTTTCAACATAATAGATGCCAAGATAATCCCGGCTTTCGATATAATAAGTCCCAACACCTATACCAACATAAGGTAATACCGCACCATAACCAAACTCGAAATGCCCGGTGAGCATTAACGGAATTACATTCATATAATTTCTCGAATAACCATGAATAGTTGCAGTTGGATAATCTTCTAAGGTATTCGTAACCCATCCTTCATTTTCGTAAAATGTATTCCATGCAAAACGGCCACCAACTAATAATCGATCGCTAACGTAACCCCGTCCTTCAATGGCAAATCCACGTAAAGAAGCCTTCCCAATAAAATCAGAAGTTTCGCCAACTGGAAATCCTATATCCCAGTTAAAGTTCCAAATGCCTCCACCTTGAGCGAAGGATGAGATAGAAATTGTAACAACAAATATGAATGTTAATAATATATTTCTTTTTTTCATCTTTTCAGCTTTTAAGAATTGATACTAATTAGTTTTTAAATATGGTGACTGAAGAAATGCCTGGTTAATTCCAGCAGTAATGCGAGATGTATTTGACCCCCCGCTTAATACACCAGATACAGCTCCCGCCCAGTACATAGGAACAACTGTATCGTTATCAACTACTCTATAGTCAGCAGGATTACTCATTTCCATTAAAATTGTTCCTGTTGTGTAACTGCTGTAATACGGAACACCACCCCAACCCCAACCGGGAGGATAATAGCCGGGATATCCATACCAGTAATCTGTATCTCTGGGTGCTTTTTTGTACCAGCCCCAACCCCATCCCCAACCGGGATAATAAGGATACCACCAACCTACGGATACTGTAGTGACTGAAATAGCAGCTACCGCAACCATCAAATCAGGATCTTCCTGCATATTATCAGTAAAATAAACCCTGGTATAGCCATAATTTGACATATTCTGTTCAATATCACTAAGAATCAAGTCAGAGTTTGGTACAGGACTTTTGTCTGTTGTGTCATCCCGTACAGGAAAAACAGTGTCAGGTAAATAATACGTTTTTAACTTGGTAAAGTCAACTGAATCATAGTAGCCTGTTAATGTAATGTCAGTTTCTTCGTATGTAAGAGAGTCATCGCTGGGATAGCACCCATCTAACAGCATAACACCCATTATTGCAATAAAAGCAATAGATAGTTTTAATCTTAATTTCTTCATTTCTTATTTTTTTATGAAATTCTACGTCCATTAATTTTGTGGGGGCAAAAATACTTAAATAGTTTTAAAATATTATTTATCCTGATCAAAAAAGTTTAAAGTGGCGCTGATGTAGAAACTAATGCCATAATATCTCAAATAAGCATCATTTTGGATTGGCCCCAGCAAAGCATTTTTAGTTTCAGAATTATACGCCTCTGGATCATTAAAATTCACACTTTGAGGTATATTATTTTTTGCCCCATATGAGAATTGAGCACCGGCGGTCACATTATTTTTTTTAAAATAAAAATTTATTCCGGCACTATAATGATAGATATTGAAATTCTCTATTTTCATGTAATTGTACCCATCAAGATCTTCTGCCTCAATATTACTAATACTTGCAAAATCGGTTCGTATCGCATTTACAAACTTGAATTTATCACTCAATCTCCAGCTATATCCAATTACAAAGTTAAATACAGGGTCAGCCTTATAAGCATAAGTGAGGTAATCTTTGTTGGGCAAACTTTCATAAACTGAAGGGCTTGTTATGTTAGGATCTATTTCAGCATTAATCATTTTATAAGGATTAATACCGTTAAAATACTCCATCGAAAAATATAATTTCTGGTATCCTTGTTTAAAAGTTCCTATAAACCCAAAAGAAACTGCAAATGGATACTTATAATTTGCTATCAATTGTTTATCTTCTTGTGCAGAAAATATTTCAAAATCTGGGATATGCATTCCGGTGGAGTCGTGAATATTTATTTGCGTCTGTATTCTTGTTGCAGCCCTGCCTGATGTAAATACATTTATACTGGGAAGGGTAAAAACCATCCCAAATCTCCAATTATTCACCTTGTAAGCAAATCCTAACTTAGTAATGATTCTGTATTGATCGAATTTAAAACTCTCTGAATACGCATTTTCAGAAACACTTGAAATATTTAAATTATTATCAGTACTATCGGTATAAATATATGCACTAGCAGAATATGCATATCGATATATTAATGTTGAACCTGATACGAAAAGTGTTACGCCATAACTAAACCGATTTGTTAATTGTTGACCTAATCCGAAACCGACCCAAGTATCGGTATATTTATTCCTATTGGCAAAAATGGTGTTATAAATTTCTTCACCAGGTATATTAGGCAGAATGTCGTATAACTCAGAATTTGCATAGCTTGTTTCTACATCTTCTTTTATCCTTGTAAGAATTGTGAAAGCATAACTAAAATTACCTTTTTTAGGTTTATATGTAAATGAAATAAATTGCGGTTGAACCTGAAAAGTTGATGTTTTCAAGTCGTTTCCTGTACCCAGTATGTTATAATTATCATAAATATTCCAGGAGAATAAATTGGCAGCAAGCGAAACATTAGAACCTTTATCCATTTCCACAATTGTAGCAGGATTATAGTAAATAGAACTGTTGGCCCCATCTCCAGCAACTACAGCTCCCCCTATCAATGAAGAAGTTGAATTGAAATTCTGCATCCAGTAATGGTTTATCAATTGAGCAGACGAACCAAAGCTTAAACACATAAAGAAATAAATGGCTACAATTCGAACAAGCATATTATAACAATATTACCTATAACCAAATGTAGTTTTTTTTATTCAATTCCAGAAAAATGTTTCATGAACTGAACCCGTTCATAAGCCGCAGGATTTTCTGTTTGGGCAATGCTCATTTT
>PKSW01000066.1 GCA_002869465.1 Marinilabiliales bacterium | reverse complement strand
TTCCCAAACGCAATGCCTCACATGCATTTTTTAACAGGTTTATTATTACCTGGGAGAAGAGTTTTTCATCAGTTGAAAAAGTGCATTTTTTTGGCAATATTTTTACCAGTTTTATTTTGTCAAATCCACAGTAGGTGCTGGCTGCCATAAGACCGCTTTCAATAATTTGGCACAAATCAACCTCAGCATATTTTGGTGCCGGGAGCTTGGTGAATTTTCGGTAATTGTTAACAAAACTCATTAATCCAACGCTTCTTTCTTCTATAACCTTTAATCCCTTTATGGTATTTGATATGGTTTTTGGTTCAAGATCACTTATTTCAACAGTACTATTTCCCTTGATGAAATAGTTTGAAATTACCTGAGACAAGGTTGTTATTGGAGCAATATTGTTCATTATTTCGTGCGACAAAGTTCGGGCAAGTTTTATCCAGGCGTCAACTTCACCATTGTCTAGTTCCTTTGTAATATCACTAACAGCAACCAGCCGGATTTTATCTTCCTGACTTATAATTTCCGATAATTTGAATAATAATTTTTGTCCGTATTGGTTTTCAAAAATGGCAGACTGATTATGCTGCTTTTTAATGGGATGCATTAAAAATTCCGGGAGTACCGTATCAATTGCTTCCAATACATTTACATGATAATGATCCTGTAAACCAGTAAGTTTTATGGCAGCAGGATTAATATTTATTATTCGTCCATTTTCATTAATAGAAAACAATCCTGTGGCTGACTGATTTATTACTGAGCGAAAATATTGTTCCTGGGCACTAATTTCTATTTTGGTTTTCTTGAAGAGTTCGTTTAGGCGGTTTATTCCAAAATAAATATCATCGATTGCCTTATTACCACTTTTTGAAGGGGCCTTAAGCGTCGTGTCTTCATTTTCAATCCCAAGTAGAAAAAAAGCAATCCATTGGTTTATCTTGTTGAAATACCTGATAATATTGATTAGGGCAATTATCAATAGTGAAAGAGGAAGCAGGCTAAGTGTATAATCCCGATCAACAAATAATAAATATGAAGCAGACATCGATAGCAATATTATTATTAGCAGTCGAATTAAAATTGCCGTATTAAAATGTTTATAAGCCATACCTTTTCAATTTATTATACAGTGTCTGGCGGGTAATCCCCAGGTTTTTTGCAACAGAACTCATATTCCCCTTTTCTGCTTTAATATTATTCAAGATCATGGCCTTTTCCATTTCTTCGATGGTTTTATTTTGTGCGTTCAGATCCTGGTCCGAAATATTGTCGGTTAAATTAAAACTCGATTCCCCAAGTACGCTATCGTCAGCTAAAATCACAGCTTTTTCAACACTATGTTGGAGTTCTCTGACATTTCCGGGCCATGAATAATTCAGCAGTTTTTGACTTGCTTTCTGATTAATTTTCAGTCCATGCTTATCATATTTAGCAGCATATTTGCGTAGGTAAAAATCAGCAAGTAATAATATATCATTTTCTCTGTCTCTTAATGGAGGCAATTCAATGGTAATGGTATTAATTCGGTAAAGTAAATCTTCTCTGAAAAGACCTTTTTGAATCATTGAATTTAAATTTTTATTTGTTGCCGAAATGAGTCGTACGTTGATAGGAACAGGAGTGTTGCTGCCTAATTTTATCACACTTCTGTTCTGCAATACGCTTAGTATTTTGGCCTGCATTGACAAAGAGAGATTGCCAATTTCATCAAGAAAAATAGTACCCTTATTTGCTGCTTCAAATTTCCCAATCCTTTCTTCTTTTGCATCAGTAAATGAACCTTTTTTATGTCCAAAAAGCTCGCTTTCGAAAAGTGATTCGCTAAGGGATCCCATATCCACACTCAGCATTAGTTCGTTGCTTCGCTTGGAATATTTATGTATTTCTCTCGCAATTAGTTCTTTTCCGGTACCATTTTCTCCGGTAATAAAAATATTGGCATCTGTTTTGGCTACTTTTTTAACCATATCCAGCACCTTTTTCATCGGAGCTGATTGTCCGATGATAGATTGTGATGCTTGTTTAAGTTCTTGTTTTAGGGTAGTGGTTGTATTCTTTAATGAAATATTTTCAATTCTGCTCTTTCTAAGTTTCATTGCCGCATGCAGCGTAGAAATGAGTTTGTTATTGTCCCATGGTTTTAAGATAAAATCAAAGGCTCCTTTCTTTACCGCTTTCACCGCCAGTTCAATGTCTCCAAAGGCAGTAATCATTACTACGCTAATTGTTGAATCATGTTTTTGAATTTCTTTTAACCAAAATATTCCTTCATTGCCACTATTAATTCCTGCATTGAAATTCATGTCCAAGAGCACGATGTCGAAGTTGTGCTGTTTTATTGTAGCGAGCAGACCAGCCGGGTTACTTAAGCAAAATACGCTTTCGAATTCTGTTTGCAGCAGCATCTCAAGCGCCGTAAGCACACTTTTGTTGTCATCAACAATGAGAATTTTACCTTTCATAACGCTCTTCGACCTTTTATTTAAACCCCGAAATTAGCTAATTGTAAACTAATTAAACACGCAGTGTAAAAATATTTTACACTGATTGTTCTGAATTGTATGTTAGAGTTTTCTAAGATAAAGATAATCAGCTATATATATCTTACGGCATGGGCATTGAAAGTTGTTGGTTGATCACGTCATTCATTTAAGTCTAACTTTTAATAAAATGGACATACCAATAAAAAAGAAAAAGGGCATAAAAAGGAAACATCTTCTGATAGGAGTTGGTGTTCTGATTGTTGGCCTCCTCAGTTTTCAGGCTTTCTTCAGGTCCAATGTATCTACTTTAAATGTGGATATTGAGAAGTTAAGTGTTGAGCAAGTCAACGAAGGAATTTTTCATGATTACATTACGGTTACAGGAAATGTGGAACCCATTGCCACCATTGTTCTCGATGCCCGCGAAGGTGGCAGAGTGGAAGAAAAAGTAGCTGAGGAGGGTGAAGTTTTAAAGAAAGGAGATATCATTTTACGATTAAGTAATCCTGATTTAAGCCTGAGCATCCTAAACAGCGAGTCTCAACTAGCCGAAAAAAGCAATTTTCTAAGAAATACTATGGTAACTATGGAGCAGGAAAAGCTTCAGATAAAGAGAGAGTTACTTAACTTGGAATACGACATTGTACGTAAAAAAAGGAAATACGATCACAACAAGTCTTTTTATGCCGACGATCTGATTTCCAGAGATGAATTCCTTGAATCAGAAGAAAATTATCACTTTGCCAAAAGGAGTTACGAACTATATATGGAACGTCAGAAGCAGGACTCTATTTTTCGTTCTATACAGATTATGCAAATGGAGGATAATCTGCATAATATGAATTTGAACTTGACATTGGTTCGGCAACGTCAGGACAACTTAAACGTTGTTGCCCCCATCGACGGACAACTTACCGTGTTGGATGCCGAAATCGGACAATTGATTCCCAAAGGAGGCAGAATTGGTCAGATTCATGTGCTCACATCCTTTAAGGTAGTTGCTCAAATCGACGAACATTACATCGACAAGGTGAAGGTTGGCTTACAGGCTATTTTAGAACGTCAGGACCAGGAATATCAACTGAAAATACGAAAAGTGCTTCCTGATGTCCGCGATGGTAAGTTTTCTGTTGAGATGGTTTTTGAGGGTGACATGCCTGAAAATATGCGCACCGGTCAGACCTATTACGCCCGCTTGCAACTGGGGAGTCCTCAAAAATCGTTGTTGTTACCCAAGGGTAATTTTTATCAAAAAACCGGTGGTCAGTGGATTTTTGTGTTGTCAAAAGATGGAAGCTCTGCCGAAAAACGATTCATAAAAATTGGAAGACAGAATCCGAAATATTATGAACTATTGGAAGGGATAACTCCCGGAGAAAAAGTAATTGTTTCAGGTTACGATAGCTTTGGAGATAACGAGCGATTGGAATGGTAAGGTTAGCAGTATAAATAATAATTTAAAATATCAAACAATGATTAAGACAGAAAATTTAGGAAAAGTATTTCGTACCGAAGAGGTTGAAACTTACGCCTTACACCATGTAGATATTCACGTTAAGCAAGGTGAATTTGTGGCCATTATGGGACCATCAGGTTGTGGAAAATCAACACTCCTCAATATTATTGGTCTGCTTGACAATCCCACCGAAGGTTTGTATGCTTTTAGTGGAACAGAAGTGAGTAAATTAAAGGAAAAAGACCGTACCGACTTTCGTAAAGGCAATATTGGCTTTGTTTTTCAGAGCTTTAATCTGATCGACGAGCTCAATGTTTACGATAATGTGGAACTGCCGCTGTTGTATTTAAAAATGAAAGCAAGCGATCGCGCCAAAAAAGTAAACGATGTATTAAACCGAATGAAAATAGGACATCGCGCCAGGCATTTTCCGCAGCAATTATCCGGCGGACAACAACAAAGGGTAGCCATCGCCAGGGCTGTAGTAGCCAATCCAAGTTTGATTCTGGCAGATGAGCCCACCGGTAATCTGGATTCCAAAAATGGAGTTGAAGTCATGAATTTACTCTCTGAGTTAAATCAGGAAGGCTCAACAATAGTGATGGTAACTCACTCCGATCGTGATGCCGGATATGCCCACCGTGTAATTAACTTACTCGATGGTAAGGTTCTTATGGAAAAAATGAATTGAGAGAACATGTTTCTTTTCTAACAAACACTTAAAACCGATTTATCATGATTAAGAACTATCTAAAAATTGCATTTGCAAATATATATAAGAGCAAAGTTTACTCTATAATTAGTATATCAAGTTTAGCGATAGGAATAGCGGTTTGCATATTGCTGCTGTTGTACGTTGCCGACGAACTAAGTTATGATCGCTACAACGAAAAAGCAGATAACATTTATAGGCTGTGTAATAAAGAAGACCCTTTTCAGGCACCTCAAATAGCAAAATTTCTGACTGATAAACTTCCGCAAATAAAGGAATCCGCCCGAATTTTGATTAGGGGAGATATGGTTGTTCAATATAAAAAGCTAAAATTTAACGAACCCTTAGCTGTTTTTGTGGATGCTGATTTGTTGCAAATGTTCTCCTTCAAATTTAAATTTGGCAATGCCAAAACAGCTTTGAATGATCCCGAAACTATTGTAATCTCAGAAAAAGCAGCACAAAAATATTTTGGAAATGAAAACCCGATGGGTAAACTATTAATACTCAATAATGAATATAAAGGCACAATTACGGGAGTCTTTGAAAATATGCCACATAATTCACATTTTAGATATGATTTTTTAATCTCATTAGCAGGTGCAAATAATTTGTTTGGTGAAGAAGATATGAATGATTGGGGTTGGCAAAATTTTCTGGTCTATTTTGAGATGCAAGATCAGTTTTCAAAACCGGAAACGGAAGCAAAAATTTCCGAGTTAATAAAAGACACAAGAGGTGATGAGGCTTTACCATTTTTTGCACTACAAAATCTAAAAGATATTCATCTCTACTCTTCTCATATGTAAAACGACATTCAACCTCAGAATAGCATTACCTACGTGCTGATATTTTCGGCTATCGGACTGCTTATCTTACTAATAGCCAGTTTCAATTATATCAATCTTTTAACTGCCAATGCAACCACAAGAGTTACCGAAATTGGTGTACGGAAAACCTTTGGAGCTTCTCGAAAACAAGTGGCAAACCAGTTTATATCGGAATCTATGGTAGTGTTTTTCATATCCTTGCTAGTTGCACTTTTATTGGTAAACTTAAGCCTGCCTATTTTCAATTCACTTGCAGGCAAAGAACTCTCTACTTTATCATTATTGAATGGAACCATTATTTTAGGAATAACCGGTATGATGATAGTTTTGGGCGTATTAGCTGGTTGGTATCCCGCTTTTATTTTATCCTCGTATAGTCCAACAAAGGTGATGAAATCAAATAAAAGTATGGGTTCCGGTTTTCAATTAAAAAAGATTTTGGTAGGAGTTCAGTTTACCATTGTCATTGTTTTAATCGCTTGTTCTTTGATTATGCTGCGACAAATTAATTTCCTTCAAAATAAAAGCTTAGGGTTTGATAAAGAGTATGTTCTTATTGCCAATGTTAATGATTATGGTAATGAGGCGAAATATCTCACGCTCAAACAAGCCCTTCTCGAACAAAGTATAGTGAAGAGTGTCTCAACGGCTAGTCGTGTTCCTTCCGGTAGATTGAATAATTGGGGAGGAGCCAAACTGACAGAAGAAGCAGAGTGGATAAGACTTCCTATTGTGCATGTACAATTTGATTATTTTAAAACGCTTGGGATAGAAGCAACTCAAGGAAG
>PKSW01000069.1 GCA_002869465.1 Marinilabiliales bacterium | reverse complement strand
GATTCAGCGGGTCAAGGTTGTCCCATTGAACTACCATCAGATTCTCATCAAATTTGTGTCCCCATGATGCATCCTCTGGTGTAGGTGCGATCAATTCTTTATCGCCATCACCGTCGAGGTCAGCATAGAAGAAATAGTAATCTTCGGCACCGGGAACACCTTCATTATCATAAAAAGGTCCATAACCACCACCATATTTATCTTGATAATGGGGAGCAGTTGACAAATCAGCTTGAGTCATTTCAATCCCGGCATTCCAGGTAACGCCAATGCGTTTTTTGCCTGATGCAGCTAATTTACCTTTTTTGGTAGTGATAAGAATAACACCATTTGCGGCACGTGAACCGTAAAGAGCAGTAGCGGCAGCACCTTTAAGTACTGTGATGCTCTCAACGTCATCCGGGTTGATGTCCATGGCGTTGTTACCGTAATCGTAACCACCCCAACCATCGTTCTGGTATGTGGCTGTTGTACCGGCAACAGGCCTGTCTTCGTTTGTGTTGTTGTTGTTAAAAGGAACACCGTCAACTACGAATAACGCCTGGTTATTCTGAGTTAATGATGTTGTACCCCTAATGATGACGTTGGCAGAACCACCCATGGTATTCGCCTGTAAAATGTCAACACCAGCAGATTTACCCGAGAGTGAGTTAACAAAGTTTACACTTTTAACATCGCTCACAGCATCTCCATTGAGTTCCTGTACAGCATATCCCAGCGATTTTTTCTCGCGGGAGATACCCAGCGCAGTTACCACAACTTCTTCCATTAGAATTGCATCAGGACTAAGAACAACATCAACTTGTGATAGTTGTTCAACATTAATCTCCTGAGTTTCCATTCCCACATATTGAAACACAAGTGTTGTGTGGGTTGGCTCAATGTCTAAGAAGAAATTTCCATCGAGATCAGTAACGGTACCAATGGTTGTGCCTTTTACAAAAACACTCACACCAGGAATACCACTTCCGTCCTCGCTACTGGTAACTTTACCTTGAACAGTCCTTGCTTCCTGTGCAAAGGCACCAATGGTACCAATGAAAAACAAGAACGTCAGCAAAATTGTAATTTTTCTCATAATGATAATTTTTGGTTATTGATAGAATTAATTACTAAACTTTCTTTTTAAAAAAGCAGTGCAATTTATTAAAAAATAAAACAAACTTAACAAAATTTAACATATAAAAAAACATTCGTTCATATTTAAATAATCAATAAATAGTAAGGTTTTCATGTAATAAACTTAATTTTCTATTGATTTTCAATTGATCGAATTTGTTGGTTATTGTTATAACTAGTTTCAATTTAACTTTTTCCAGGAAAGTACCATTAAAAACAATAATACAATGCCCGAAAAAATTTCTATAAAAACAAAGGATTCTGAATAATATAAACGGCTGATAATAAAAAGTATAAAGCATATAGTGTAAATATATACGCCTGCTTTTTTGTTTTTTATCAATTGGATGGCACTGAAGATAAAACCCGCATGGATTAAGATCTGCAGCACCAGGAATGTTGTAAAAACAATTCCTTTTGGATCCTTATACTGAAAATAGCCGGGGAAGTTACTACCGTCAATCCTAAAAAATAATACGGAGGTAAAGAAAAGTAAGCCCAAAACACCACCTACAATGGTAATAATGATTACAACCCTGAATATAAATGGCGTAACCGATTTCTGTATTTCTTTTATTTCCTGCTGAAGTTTATTTTCCAAGATTGTGAATTAAGACATGAATTGCAGATTTTTATAGTATAAAAATATAAAAACAGTACTTACCATCAACTCAAAAAAAGGAAAAGGTAATATGGGGATGAATATTTTAGGGAGAATAAGCAGTAAGATTTGAGAAACTGCATACAGATGAAACCCCACTTTGCGAAGCTGAAACATCTGATAAGCACCCAATACCGATAGGAAATAAAGTGCTGCCTGTATCAAAAAGAAAAGGGGTTTAATCTCAAGCAGGAAAGAAAGGTTGATTTCAGATCCTAAAAAGTTCAATTCCTCCTGTTGCCCGATAATTTCTTTCACCTGATCGAACATCATATACAGAAAGCCATTGGCAATGAATGAGGAGCCGCTTCCAATAAATGTAAGTATACACAGGATTGTTAATAATTCAGGCCGTTTAGCTGTTTCGTTCATCTGGTAAAAATACGTTAAAACAAATATTATCCTAAGGGACCTATTTTGGCTTCAACTTCATTGAGTATTTCGCAAGATTCTATAAGCGCTTTCATGGAATTATGATCGTTGTATAATGGCCTGTCGACATCAAGAAATTCAACATAGCGCCTGATCACTTCATGTGCTTTTTGAACACCAATGCCAAACTTATATTCCCTGAAATTAAGTGCCTGCGCGGCGGCCATAAACTCAATACCCAGAATGCCATACGCATTGTCCAGTATCTGGAAATTCTTGATGGCTGTATTCATACCCATAGATACAAAATCTTCCTGGTCAGCAGCAGCGGGAATGGATTGTATGGATGCAGGGGCAGATAAGATTCTTTGCTCTACGATTTGCATATCCGCTGTATACTGGCTGAGCATCAAGCCTGAAAACATACCGGCACCTTTTGTTAGAAATGCGGGCAGACCAACACTTAATGCCGGATTGTTGAGCCTGTTCATTCTTCTCTCAGAAAGTACACTGACCATCGTAATGGCAACGCCTGCCATATCCATAGGTAATGCCACCGGTGATCCCTGGAAGTTAGCACCTGACAGCGCCAGATCTTCATCCGGGAAAAAGATGGGGTTGTCGCCAACACCATTCAATTCAATTTCAACCTGGGAACGGGCATAAGCAATGGCATCGTGAGCGGTACCTATTACCTGGGGAGTAGAACGCATGGAGTATGCATCCTGCACCTTGTGTTTTACTTTACCAGATTTCAAGTCGCCCCCCTGAACCAGTTTTTCAATAGCGTTTGCACTTCTTATCGCACCTTTAAAGCCCCGTACCTCATGCAATCTGCTGGTGTATGGGCCCATATTTGCTTTCAGTGCCTCGAGCGACATCGCAGCGGCAATTTCAGCTTGCTTAAGCCAGTTGTTGGCATCGTACAAGAATAAAGCACTCATGGCAGTAAGTACATTGGAACCATTGATGGTGCCTAATCCATCGCGGGCTTTTAAACCTGGAATGGGAATGCCGGCTTTTTTAAAAGCATCTTTGCCCTCAAGTAACTCTCCTTTATAAAAAGCTTTTCCTTCTCCCAATAATAACAAAGCAATTTGCGACATGGGGGCCAAATCGCCAGAAGCACCCACAGATCCTTTTTTACAGACAAAAGGTGTAACGCCCTTGTTCAGCATTTCGATCAGGGTAAGGGTTATTTCGGGCCTGATGCCTGAGTTGCCATGGGCATGCACATTTATCCTCCCCAACATGGCACCTCGTACATGATCAATAGGCATGGCTTCGCCGATACCGGCGGCATGGTTGTAGATCAGGTATTTCTGAAATTCTTTTACCTGGTCATCCGTCAGAATGACTTCAGAAAACTCACCAATGCCCGTGTTGACGCCATACATGATTTCGCCGGCATCAATCTTTTTTTCCAGCATAGCTCTGCATTTTTTGATGCGTTGCAGCGCATCCGGGTGCAACTCCACCTGTTGATTTTTGCGTGCTACATTTACAACATCTTCTATGGTAAGCCCACTGCCTTGAACAATATATGTCATGAAAATAGATTTTAAGATTTAAGAAAATTCAACTTAAAAATGAACAAACAAAATTAAAGAAAACAGCTATGTGAATTTGAGCTCAACCTGTTAATTTATGAAGGATAATGCTATTTTTGAATCATTATTGATAATTAAAAATATTTGACCTGAATGAAAGATCGTGAACCCAAAACATTAGAAGAGTTTAAAAGCCTGGTAGCAACTGAAGCGGCATTGATGATCTATTTTTATAATGATTATTGTGCCCCCTGTATCAGCCTGCGCCCCAAAGTGCTGGAACTTGCAAATGATAGCTTTCCTAAACTGAAAATTGTTTTCAGTAATTCAATCTCCCAGCCTGAAATTTCAGCGTATTTTGGTGCATTCAATAACCCGACTATAGTTATATTTTTTGAAGGCAGAGAATATAGAAGGGAAAGCAAATATGTTTCGATACCTCAATTGGAAGCCAGTATCAAAAGGCCATATGATATGCTTTTTTCTGATTAAACGCCGGGCACCAAAGCATCGGGCAAATCGTATTGCACTTCCCGCAGAAATTCAATTGATTTATTGATGTCTTCGTACATTACCTTGTCTTCTTCAATAAAGTCAACATAGGTTCTGTATTTTGCCACGAACTCCTCAATAAATGCGGATGATTTTTTAGGCCGTCTGAAATCAAGAGCCTGGGCTGCGTTGAAAAGCTCAATGGCCAGAATTCTTTCCAGGTTATTAACTACTTTATAGGCTTTTGTAGCTGCATTGGCACCCATACTCACATGATCTTCCTGTCCTTGTGATGATTCAATCGAATCAACCGAGGCGGGCGTGCAAAGTAGTTTGTTTTGGTTCACAATGGAAGCGGCCGTATACTGGGGGATCATAAAACCCGAATTCAAACCCGGGTTGGCAACAAGAAAAGGAGGGAGTCCTCGTTTGCCGTGCAACAATTGATATGTTCTTCTCTCAGAAATATTACCCCATTCGGCAGCAGCGATGGCCATATTATCCAGCGCCAGCGCCAGTGGTTGCCCGTGAAAATTACCTCCTGAAACTATGATGTCTTGATCCGGAAAAATGGTGGGGTTATCAGTTACTGCATTTATTTCGCTGGAAAAAACAGTAGCTACATAATTCATTGAATCTTTGGAAGCACCGTGTACCTGCGGAATACATCTGAATGAATACGGATCCTGCACATGCTCTTTGTGTTGCCGGATCAATTCGCTGTCTTCCAGCAGAAACCTGAATCGTTCGGCAGTTTGAATTTGTCCTTTATGCGGCCTGATCTGGTGCAATTCAGCAATAAATGGTTCGATCATTCCATCAAACGCATCCAGCGAAATGGCCCCGATGATGTCGGCCAACTCGGATAAACGAAACACTTTTAACAATGAAATTACGCCATAAGCGCCCATAAATTGGGTGCCATTCAGCAAAGCCAGCCCTTCTTTTGATTTTAATTCAATCGGTTGCCAGCCTATTTTACTGTACACATCTGCAGTTGGAAGAATTTCTCCTTCAAAATACACTTCGCCCAAACCAATTAGGGGCAACGACATATGCGCCAGCGGTGCTAAATCTCCTGATGCACCTAAGGATCCCAATTCATAAATAACCGGAATGATGCTTTCATTGAATAAATCAACCAGTCTTTGAACCGTCGAAAGCTGGACACCTGAGTGACCGTAAGAAAGAGATTGAATTTTGAGCAAGATCATCAGCCTGACAATGTCTACCGGCACTTTATCCCCGCTGCCACAGGCATGTGATTTAACCAGGTTTTCCTGCAGTTTTCCCAGATCCTGTTTCGAAATATGTTTGTTGTACAAGGCACCAAAACCTGTGTTAATGCCATATATCGGGTCCTCCTGGTCTTTGGTCTTCTGATCGAGGTAGTCCCTGCACTTTTGAATTCTCTGAACGGCCACATCAGACAGCTTGATTTTTTTACCTTCTTTCAGGATATCAAATATCGCTTTAAATGTCAGCTTTTCAGGACTTATTGAATAAACATCTGCCATGTATAAGAACTAAGATTTAATAATGGAAATGATTTCGTCCAGCCTGGCTTTTATTTGGTCGCCTTGCTTCATGTCTTTCAAAGAAAATACCCCTGATTTCATTTCCTCTTCGCCAATTAGAAGTACATAATTAATGCCTTTCTGATCAGCATATTTCATTTGCTTTTTCATTTTAGCAGTATCCGGATAGAGTTCTGATTTTATGCCGGATTCTTTTAATTTTTTATCAATCATTAATGAAAACGCAGCTTCCTTTTCGCCAAAATTAACCAGCAAAACTTCTGAGGATGACTGGACTTCTTCCGGAAATAGATTTAATTCATTCAACACATCGTAAATACGATCTGCACCGAATGATACGCCAACACCGGAAACATCAGGCAAACCAAAAATTCCGGTCAGGTCATCATAACGACCGCCTCCACAAACGCTGCCAATTTGAACATCATTGGCCGTTACTTCAATAATAGTCCCAGTATAATATTCCAGGCCTCGGGCCAGGGTGAGGTCGAGGCGCCATTTTGATTTCAACTCAAGGTCTTTCAGATAGCGCATTACATT
>PKSW01000465.1 GCA_002869465.1 Marinilabiliales bacterium | reverse complement strand
GGACCGGATAGTATAACAAGTAGATCAACCCCCTCAACATGTGATTTCTTAGAGGTGGTTTTAAACCTGCTGTGCGGACCTATAAAATGATAATTTCTGATTGGAAATCTTTTTACATGCGATAGCTTTCCGGAAAGATTTTCGTCTGCATCTTCAAAGTCGGGGATCCAGAGCTCATCATATCTTTTAATGAAACTATAGATGAGTCTTTTAATGAAAGGCTGAAAGAGTTTTTGCAAGCCCTTCGTTTGAATGTGCAACTGGTGGGTGATAAAAATATTGTAAGTGCTCTTTGAATAAGACTCATATCTGTTATCGGAAATAATAATGTCAACCTGATGTTTACTTATGATTTCCTGCAAAAAACGGTGTGCCTGATAACTTTGGCGCCATAACACTGGAAATGACCATGCCATTCGGAAGGCCATCATTGAATCGATTGGATAACGCGGTTCAAAACCCGGGAATCGGATTATCTCTGTATTCGGAAATCTTTGTACCAGGAAATCATAAGGCCTTTTGTCGGCAGCGATAAGTAGGTTTACATTTTTATTTAAAAGATTTTCAATAATTGGAACCATGCGCGTGGCATGACCGAGGCCCCAGTTGAGCGGTGTTATTAAAACTGTTTTTCTTGCTGGCATAATCCATCACAAAACTATCAATATTGATGTTGCCAAGTGTATATTTATTTTATTTTTGACAGCATGGCGAACCCACAATTACTTTACCAGATTGGACTTACCCTTATCCGCGGGGTTGGCGATATTAACGGTAAAAAATTACTGGCTTATTGTGGAGGTCCGGTAGCGGTTTTTAAAGAAAGCACTGCTGCATTGCTAAAAATTCCGGGCATTGGAAAATCAACGGTAAATCTCATTAAAAGCCAACAGGTATTGCAGCGGGCTGAAACGGAAATTGAATTCATTCAGAAATTTAAGATTAAACCGCTGTTTTATACCGATCCGGCATATCCGGCGAGGTTATTAAATTGCGAGGATGGCCCGCTAATGCTGTATTTTAAAGGCAATGCCAATCTGAATTCGAAACGAATTGTTTCTATCGTGGGAACACGACGTGCTACCAATTACGGCAAAGCAAGATGCGAAGAAATTGTTGATGAATTAAAAAACCGCGATGTGCTCGTGGTGAGCGGGCTGGCTTATGGAATTGATAGTTGTGCACATCGCAAATCATTGGAGTTAGGCATGGATACAATTGGTGTTTTGGGCCACGGTTTGGACAGGATATATCCTGCTCAGAACCGGAAGCTGGCCGAAAAGATGATCGATCAGGGTGGTTTGTTGACCGAGTTTATCTCCAACACCAAACCTGACCGGGAGAATTTTCCAAAACGCAATCGCATCGTAGCCGGGATGGTTGATGCTGTGCTGGTTATTGAGTCAGACAGAAAAGGTGGCGCACTCATTACAGCTGAGATCGCGAATTCATACAACAGGGATGTATTTGCTGTGCCGGGTAGAATTGGTGATGATTTCTCAAGGGGATGTCATTTCCTAATCAAGACAAACCGCGCAGCATTGGTGGAGAATGGAAACGATATGGCTTATTTGATGGGCTGGGAAGAGCAGAAAATGGATCAGAAATCGCAAACGGAATTATTCATTAAACTCACTGATGAACAAAAACTGATTTTGAAAACAATCCAGGAGCACAAGGAAATAGCCATCGATCAGCTAACAATAAAAACCAAACTAAGCACTTCCAAAGTGGCCGCCTCCCTGTTAAATCTTGAGTTTGAAGGTTTCGTAAAAAGTTTACCCGGAAAACTTTATACCGCCTGATCTTTGTCCGTTACAAACGATAAGGATTTTACAAGCAGCATAATACCGATGATGATAAAACCGATGGTGGTGACAACAAATAAACGTATATCCGAAGAAATAAAGCAGAAATAGAAAAGACCATGAAAGAAACTGGTGATAAACAAGGCCACAGACTCGTCAATTAAAATGTTTTTCCTCATTTTTCCCAGTCCCACAAAAAATCCCATCACGATACCGAAAAAGATATTGGCAAAGGGATATGTATATAAAAATAATAAAGGTGCTTTTATTTTATCGGTGCCAACAATATCAAAAGCAAACAGCAAAACGGCAATCATTGAATAACACAAAGAAATAATAATGGAATAGCGAATACTCTCAAAAGGCCCTTTAAAGCCTGGTTTGTTATAAAAATACATACGCAGGGGCAGTAATTTTCCCAATTCGGCACTGAGAGCAACAATAACAAACACATAAAAAGTCATCCGTCTCAGGTTAAATAAATTCCCATGCCAGATAAGTTCCATAATATAATCGGCAATTAATAGGAACAGAACTCCAACAAGTCCTGAGAGCGCCGCTTTGCCAATATTGTTCCAGTTCTTTGGATAATATCGGTATCGGATCATTATAAATGTTACCACCAAAATAAGCGGGCTGATCAGAAACGATACGAAAGTAGCTGCATTCATGATATTGATAATTGGTGAAAATCCATCAAATATAAGAATAGTTTGTATTTTTAAAGGCTATTTCATAATGAAATCCTAAAACCTGGTTAAATGGATGAGATAAAAATCGAAAAACTCAGTGAACACCGGCTAAATGAAGATGGTGTTTTTTCGTGGCCCATCTGGACCAAAGAACCGTCACGTTTTGACTGGACATATGATGGTGATGAACAATGCTACATTTTGGAAGGTGAATTTACGGTTGAAACCAAAAACGGCAGCGTGCATATCAACCCCGGCGATTTTGTAACATTTAAAAATGGTCTGAAATGCATTTGGCATATAAAAAAAGCCGTTAAAAAGCATTACAATTTTCCATAATGGTTTATAAAAAAGGTATAGTTGTCAGGTCGACAGGAAGCTGGTATACGGTGCTTACCAAAGATGGGGAGATCGCTGAATGCAAAATTAAAGGCCGATTTCGCATACAAGGTTTAAGAACCACCAACCCGGTAGCAGTTGGAGATGAAGTTGAAATTGAAGTGTCACCATCCGGTGATGCCGTAATAATTGACATCCACGATCGGAAAAATTATATCATCCGGAAAGCTACCAAACTATCGAAAGCAACACATATCATTGCTTCCAATCTCGACCAGGCCATCATGATCGTTTCGCTCATGAAACCGCGAACATCCACCGGTTTTATCGATCGATTTCTTACTACGGCTGAAGCATATCATATTCCCGCAGCCATCGTTTTTAGCAAGTTTGATCTGTATGATGAGAAAACAAAGGAACAGCTTGAATATTATATAGAAGTATATGAAAGTACCGGTTATCATTGTCTGATTACTTCGGTTCCTGGTAAAATGAATCTCGACAAATTCAAAGATTTGCTTGCGAAAAAAGTAAGCCTGCTGGCAGGGCACTCGGGAGTTGGAAAATCAGCACTTATCAATGCTGTTGATCCCTCCCTGGACCTCAAAGAAGGACTCATTTCAGAATATCATGATAAAGGAAAACATACCACAACTTTCGCGGAGATGTTTCAGTTGAGTTTTGGCGGATCTATTATTGATACGCCGGGGATTAAAGAATTTGGACTGGTTGAATTCGAGAAAGAAGAACTGGGCCAGCGTTTCCCCGAAATGCGCAAGTTGATGCACGATTGCAGGTTTAACAACTGCCTGCACGTTGACGAACCTGGCTGTGCTGTTTTAAAGGCTTTGCAACAGGATGAAATAGCTGAATTCAGGTATATTAATTACCTCAATATGCTTGAGAATTTAATGTAGTAGTTCACTTCTTCATATCTTTGCACTTTCATATTTCCATTCACATGAAAACACAAATTGAACTATTTGTATGATTGCACGACATTTAATCACCGAGGAAATCCTTCCGCTGAAAACATCCAATACTGGTGAAGAAGCGATAAGTTTGATGGAAGAATTAAAGGTGTCACATTTACCCATTGTGAATGGTGAAACCTTGTTGGGATTGATAAGTGAACAGGATATTTATGATTTGAACAACTTGAAACAGCCGCTGGGAAATCATAAGCTTTCATTAAAGCATCCTTTTGTTAGCGAACACCAGCATTTATATGATGTGCTGAAATTGGTCAGCAGTCTAAAGCTCACCCTAATTCCTGTATTGGATGATAATGAAAAATACCTGGGATGTATAAGCATTCAAAACCTGATCAGATATATGGCCAATTCTTTTGCCCTTGAAAATCCGGGAGGCATCATTGTGCTGGAAATGAGTGAAAATGATTACGACCTGACTGAAATTGCCCAGATTGTTCAATCCAACGATGCCAAAGTGCTGAGCCTGTTCCTGGGAAGTCATCCCGAGTCGACGCGATTGGAAGTTGCTATTAAATTGAATAAAACAGATATTGGAGCAGTGTTGCAAACATTCGACCGCTATGGTTATTATGTGAAAGCATCATTTGGCGAGGAAGATGATCTTGAAAGTCTGAAAGAAAATTACGATTCGCTGATCAATTACTTGAATATTTAAAAGGACTGGAGGTTCCTCTGCTCTTTAAAAACTGTTTCAAGTTAAAAAAAGTTAAGAATACGTAAAAACAACTCGGCCATTCGGTTTTGCCCTTTTTTTTACTGATTTTTAAGTTAGTTTTGTATCCTTAATAAGCTGCCTGAATGAAAGTTGCATTATTTGGAAAAGATTATAAAGAAGATCAACAGAAATATCTTCAGCAAATAATTGACGAACTGGTTAGAAATAACAACCACTTATGCCTCTACCAGCCATTTTATCAGAAAGTAAAAAATGGACTGGACTTACCTGAAAATCTAAACTTTTTCAATACCCACCACGACTTGGTTGAAAATACGGATATGTTATTTTCAATCGGTGGTGATGGAACCATGCTGGATACGATACCTTTTGTCCGCGACTCGGGCATTCCTATTCTGGGTATCAACTTGGGTCGCTTGGGTTTTTTATCCAGTGTTTCAAAAAATGAGATCAAACAGGCGCTTGAAAGTATTTTTAAAGGAGATTATTACCTGGATAAAAGGGCCCTTTTAGAATTAGTTGAGCCGAAGGAAATTTTTGGGGAGCTCAACTTTGCACTCAATGATTTAACGATTTACCGAAACAATACCACATCATTGGTAGTGGTACATGTGTATGTTGACGATAAATTTCTGAATTCGTACTGGGGAGATGGTCTTATTGTTTCAACACCCACAGGCTCAACAGCCTATTCGTTAAGTGTTGGCGGACCTATTATGAGTCCGGGATCACAAAATTTTGTCATTGCCCCGATAGCATCGCACAATTTAACCGTAAGGCCTATCGTTATTCAGGACAGCAGTACCGTCAGGATCAGGATTGGAGGAAGGGAAGATAAATATCTGATGACAATGGACTCAAGGCATTCAACTATTAATAGGGAGGATGAGCTTGTTATAAAAAGATGCGGTTTTGAGGTAAATATGGTTGAAATGAATAACAAAGATTTTTTTTCAACCATACGTGATAAATTGCTTTGGGGTGTCGATAACAGGAATTAAAATACTTGCCTGAACGGATAATAAATTATGTTTATGATAAGCAAAAAAATGATATTTTTGGCGCTCAATTTCAGGATGAAGTACAAAAAAAGAAATACCAGGTTTTTTGGCCTTTTAACCGGACTTTTAGCCGGTTTTGTTTTTATATTGCCACATGTTGTGGAGGCACAGACATTAGAAGTTGGTGCTTCAGGAGGTGTTTCATATTATATCGGTGATATAAACCCCGCGATTCCTTATAACCAGTCAAAAATAGCTTATGGCGCACTTGCCAGGTATAATTTCAATAAAAGGTGGGCAGTCCGCTTCGCTTATACAAGAGGCAAATTAGTTGGTGATGATTTAAAAACCAATGCGGTTGAAGATCGTGATTTAAACTTTAAGTCCAATATCAATGACTTCTCATTGGTTGGAGAGTTTAACTTTTGGGACTATTTTACAGGAAGCCGAAAAAATTACTTCACGCCCTACATTTTTGGTGGGATTGGTTTCTTTACTTTTAAACCCTTCAATTTTAATGGGGTTAACTTGCAGGCATGGGGAACAGAAGGCCAAAATCAAAATGCTGAACTTCAGTATGAAGGGCGAGCCCCCTATAAACTTTGGGGGATTTCAATTCCTTTCGGATTTGGATTTAAATACAGTTTAACAAAACGACTTGGCTTGAGCCTCGAATGGGGGATGAGAAAAACATTTACAGATTATATTGACGATATAAGTACAACATATTATACAACTGGTGACGTGGTTTCTGACCCTACTGGTATG
>PKSW01000381.1 GCA_002869465.1 Marinilabiliales bacterium | reverse complement strand
GACTTTTCCGTATCTGTAATTCCCGGTTGGCACACAACTATCTTCCCACCCTATTTCGTGGTTGGCGCTATTTTTTCAGGGTTCGGTATGGTATTAACCCTCATGATCGTCATGCGGAAGATTTATAAGTTTAAAGAATATGTAACCGACGGGCACCTGGATGCCATTGCCAGGATATTGACATTCATTTCGCTGATCATGGGAACTGCATATACCACAGAGCTTTTTATGGCCTGGTATAGCGGAAATGAATACGAACTTTTTACCTTTATGCAGAACCGAGTTACCGGTGAATATAAATATGCATTTTGGGCGATGATCACCTGTAATGCGATCATACCACAGTTTTTCTGGTTTAAAAGTATCAGAAAGAACATTACCATCGTATTTATCATTTCGCTGTTTATCAACCTGGGTATGTGGTTCGAACGGTATGTGATCGTGGTAACATCACTCTCAAAAGACTTCTTACCAGCTACCTGGGCAACTTATCAGCCAACCATCACTGAAATTGCTGTTTTTTCAGGAACGATCGGATTATTCATTTTGGGTGTTCTTGCCTTCTTCCGCTTCGTTCCAACCATAGCTATCAGTGAAGTAAAAGGCGTATTAAAAGAAACTACAACATTAAAATCATTTACCGATGGACAACACTAATATTATCGGCGTTTATGAAGATGAAGATGTGCTGCTAAAAGCAATAGACCAACTTCAGGAGAATGATATTAAGATATTGGATGTATACTCACCTATTCCGATTCATGGCGTATTTGAGAAATTAAAGCTAACCACCAGGTTGCCATATGCAACATTTATATATGGAGCTATTGGTGCCATATCTGTATTTGCATTTCTCTATTGGACATCAGTAGTCAGTTATCCATTGAAATTCGGGGGAAAGCCCCTTAATACCCTCTCATTCATCATTATCATGTTTGTGCTCACCATCTTCGTGGGAACATTATTTACTTTCCTCACTTACTTTATTCGCGAAAAAATGTATCCTGGAAAGAAAGTAACAATGCCTGTGCCCCGGACAACCAATGATCAGTTTGCAATCCTGATTGAAATGGGCCAGGCTATGAGTGCTGCCGAAATTAAAAAAGTAAATGACTTATTGAAAAAGACAGGTGCTGTGGAAATTAAAGAATCAGAGTAACATTTAAAATTAAGAAACATGAAATTTATTCGTTTGTTCTCATTATTGCTTATACCTCTGATGCTGCTGGCATGTAACAGGAGCAAGGATAATCCGGGCTACGATTATATGGGAAAACATGATATGTATTATACAAAGTTTTATAAAGCATTTTCACCTAATCCTGTATTGCGTGACAGCATGACCAATCAATTACCTGTTGAAGGCACGGTGGCAAGATGTGAAATGCCTTTCCCCTATCCAGGAGCAACCATAGCAGAGAGAGCTGCCAACCAGGCTAAATCCGGACTAGAGGTTCAGAATCCGCTGGTGGTAAATGGAGAAGTGCTGGCCAATGGTAAAGCACATTATGATATTTTCTGTATCAGTTGTCATGGTAAAAATGGCAAAGGCGATGGCTATCTTTTCACCAGTGGCTTATTCCCTGCCAAACCTACTTCGCTTGTTGAACCTTATGTTCAAAGCAAACCAGATGGTGAAATATTCTACGTGATAACTTATGGTTCTATTTCTGGCCTGATGGGTCCTCACGGAACACAAATTCAGCCGAAAGACAGGTGGAGCATCATAAGCTATGTTAGAGAATTGGCGAATTAATTTAATTGAAACGATAAAATCAACATAAAATGGAAAAACAATTAAAGGTCGGCGAAGGATTTAAAATAATTGGTTTCGTCCTAATTGCTTTTGGCCTGTTTACCGTACTCACTGGTTTGTTAACAGGTGATCATGTAAGAACATGGGCCAACCTGCTGCTTAACAACTACTATTTTATGTCAGTAACCATTGGCGCTACATTTTGGCTGGCTATGCAAGCTATCACTCAATCAGGATGGTCTGCAGCATATGTCAGAATTCCGCAAGCCATGAGCAATTATCTGATCGTATCGTTCATCTTGTGGGCTTTCATGTTTTTCGGTATCCACGATCTTTATCATTGGACACATCATGATGCGGTAATGCACGATCCCATTTTACTGCATAAAGAACCTTACCTGAATGTCCCATTTTTCACAATTCGTTACGTATTATTTTTCGCATTGTGGATTTTCCTGACACAGCGTATTAAAAAACTATCACTGGAAGAAGATAAAATTGGAGGTCTTACCAATTTCAACAAAATTGAGTTTACTTCGAAGGTGTATATTTTTGTGTTGGCCATAACATTCTCATTATTTTCAATCGATTGGCTCATGTCGCTCGATCCGCACTGGTACAGCACCATTTATGCGGTTAAGAAATTTGTAATGGCTTTCTATCATGGGACTGTCATGATCACTGCAATTGCTATTATACTTTACAAACTTGGTTATCTGCCTGCACTTACTAAAACTCACATGGGTGATTTTGCCCGCTATATATTCGCGCTGAGCATTATATGGGGATACATCTGGTTATCACAATATATTTTGATCTGGTACGCGAATATTCCTGAAGAAACGGTATATTATGTGCCGCGTATATTGAAAGAATACAAAAACTATTTTTATCTTGAACTCATTGTAAACTGGGCATTTCCATTCTTATTCCTGATGTGGAATCGGGTTGCAAAAAATGCATGGGCTTTACTTTTTGTGGCCGTAGTTTTAATGGCTGGACAATGGATTGAGTTGTATATGTCGATCATGCCTGATACAGCAGATACACACAATATAACATACATTGAAGTAGGCACATTCCTTGGCTATTTTGCATTGTTTGCTATGGTGGTTACATGGTCATTGGCCAGAATTCCATTGGTCGCCAAAAACCATCCCTACCTGATTGAAAGTCTAGAACATCATTAATAGTTTCCGAATTATTGAAAAGTCCTGTTGAGATTTCGGCAGGACTTTTTTTAATACATATCAATCATATTGGTTAACTTCGGTAGCTGATTTAAAACTATTATGAATCTCAAAAAAATAGCTGTGCAATGGCTACGTTATATCAACATCCTGAGTCTTGATGTAGTATTAGGAAGTGTGATGGCAGCCATATTCGCTTGTAAAGTTTTAGATGTAGAAATTCAAACGTGGTGGCTGGTTGTCATCGCGCTTACTGTTTGGGTGATGTATACAGCTGATCATTTGTTGGATGCGTGGCAGGGAAAAGAGCAATTGAAGATCAGGCGACATAGCTTCCATTTTAAACATATGAAGCGCATTCTGCCTGTTTGGATCACGGCTGCTGTCACTAGCATTATTCTTAGCTTACTGGAGCTTGATCGTGAAATAATTTACCTGGGGATTCTTCTGGGTATTAGCATCCTGATCTACTTTGGCGCGGTGTATTTTAATAAAGAAAATCGTCCCTATTTCCTGCAAAAAGAACTTTTTATCGCTTTGATATATGTTATTGGTATATGGCTGGCTCCGATAGCTTGGCATGGTGTTAACCCGGATGGCATGATACTCATGATCATTGCCAACCTTGTATTGCTGGCATGGGCTGAAGGCATCATTATTTCATGGTATGAATTTCATGAAGATATAGCCGACAAACATGTTTCGTTTTCCGTATTATTTGGCAAAAATATCAGCAGGAGGTTTATCTGGTTTCTATTAATTATGGTTTTTGTTTTTTCAATTTCTGGTATATTTTTTATAGCTGATACCATGACCATCCGTTTCGCTTTTAGCATAGAATTATTGATGGGAATAACCTTAATGCTTTTAATTTCATTTCCGAATTTTTTTAAGGAAGATGACCTATACAGATATGTTGGTGAAGGAAGTTTTCTATTGCCTGCCCTACTCCTCCTGATATAAAGAATTTCATAATAACAACAAATATGTAAATAAATAAACGTGTAATTCACCCTCAATCAAAAGAACTTCTTATTTTTGAGTTAAATTCAATTGTTGATGCTTCTTTTCATCGAAATCAGGTTATTCGATTTTATTGATGTCTTTTTGGTCGCTGTTTTGCTTTTCGGTCTCTACCGGATGCTGAAAGGGACCGTGGCTATCAGTATTATCATTGGGCTTGTGGGTTTGTTCATGTTTTGGAAGATTATCGATGCGCTGCAGATGGAACTACTTTCGCAAATATTGGGTGCCTTTATTAGCGTGGGATTAGTGGCACTGATCATCATATTTCAACCCGAGATCAGGCAATTCCTGCTGGCATTAGGCCGACCAAGGATCATTAACAAATACAGCAAAAGTTTTCCCTTTTTGAATGCGCTTTTCCATGAAAGATATGAGGTAGATATTGATGCAATTGTAACCGCCTGCCGGCATATGGGAAATCAAAATATCGGTGCACTTATTGTAATGACCCGTCAAAATGAACTGTATCAGTTTTTGGGAACAGGACAAGTTGTTGATTCGCGGGTTTCATCATCATTACTGGAAAACATCTTTTTTAAGAATAGTCCTTTACACGATGGTGCGGTGATCATTACAAATAACCGTATTAAAGCCGCGGCAGTGATTTTACCCATTACCAAGCAAAAAGTATCCAAGCGTGCCGGATTGCGTCACCGGGCTGCTATTGGCATCACAGAAGTTTCTGATGCCATTGCCATTGTTGTTTCGGAAGAAACTGGTAACATATCCTATTGTGTGGATGGAGAAATGTATTATAACATTGATGCTTCAGTATTACAAATGCGTTTGAACACAGATATGGGGCTAAAAAATATAGATAAGAAGAGTTAAATTTACCAAACCCGGTTACACTATATAATCAACAACGGCCGTTTTTTCCACTACCACTTTCAAATAATCAAGGACTTTCACATGCTTTGGATGCACACGATAAGCATTTAAACCGGTTTCATTTTCAAAGTCAGCGGTAAGCACCAGGTCGAATGCAGATGGTTTAGTATTGATATTTAATCCCACTTCCATGGTATACAAAGATGGTATTTCATCCGTCAGATCTTCCAGCATCTTTTTCAGTTTGATTGCCTCTTGATCTTTTGTGGTGCGATCTTTAAACTGTACCATTACAATATGACGTAGCATAATTCTCAGGTTTTATTTTAAACTGAAAGAGCCTGTAATTAGCAGGCTCTTCAATAAATTCAATATTCTTTTATTTAAGTACTTCGGCCATCTTTTTACCAATATCCGCTGGGGAGTCCACTACATGTACACCACAATCCTTGAGAATAGCTTTTTTCGCATCTGCAGTATCTGCCTTCCCACCGATAATGGCACCGGCATGACCCATTGTACGGCCCGGAGGAGCTGTGGCACCCGCAATAAATCCAACTACCGGTTTGTTGCCATGTTCTTTGATAAAATAAGCAGCATCGGCTTCCATATTTCCACCGATCTCACCGATCATCACAATGCCATCCGTTTCCGGATCATTCATGAACAATTCTACTGCATCTTTGGTAGTTGTTCCAATTATTGGGTCGCCGCCAATGCCAATGGCAGTCGTTTGTCCTAAGCCAGCTTTGGTTAGTTGGTCAACAGCTTCGTAAGTAAGGGTTCCTGAACGCGAAACGATCCCTACCCTGCCCTTGCTGTGAATAAAACCAGGCATGATACCTACTTTGGCCTCACCGGGTGTGATCACACCGGGACAGTTAGGCCCTACCAACCTGGCATTTTTGTCTTTCAAATATTCTTTTACCTGCACCATATCTTCTGTTGGTATTCCTTCGGTAATGCAGACAATCACTTTTATTCCAGCTTCGGCAGCTTCCATGATGGCATCTGCAGCAAATGCAGGGGGTACAAAAATAATGGATACATCTGCTCCTGTTTTATCCACCGCATCTTTTACTGTGTTAAATACCGGTTTGCCAAGGTGCGATTGTCCGCCTTTTCCGGGGGTTACCCCTCCTACTACTTTGGTTCCGTACTCAATCATTTGGGTGGCATGAAATGTGCCTTCACTGCCGGTGAATCCCTGCACAATTATTTTAGAATCTTTGTTGACTAATACGCTCATTGATATTCTTTTTGTGGAAAAATAAGTGGCCTCAAAGATACTACCTTTTGGTGTTCTGTAAAAATATATGCTAATTTTGTTTCTCCTCTCAAAATAAAAGAATAATGAACCTCTCACGATCCGCATTTACTAAAACAGATACCATTTGCGCCATAGCCACACCACCAGGAACTGGAGCTATTTCGGTGATCCGGCTTTCAGGCCCCGAAAGTCTTTCAATCGCTCGGAAATATTTCAATCCGGTTCAAAAAAAATCGAGTGAGAATTCTTTTGAAAGCCATAAG
>PKSW01000096.1 GCA_002869465.1 Marinilabiliales bacterium | reverse complement strand
TTGATCAATGCATCCATCACATTTGAGTTGCGGGCAGCCCTGTAGAAAGTCATTTTTATGGCTTTAACTTTTGGGTCAATAGCCGCTTCCCTTAGCAAATCAACAATGTATTGAAATGATTGATAGGGATAATGCAACAGGATATCCTGTTTCTTTATAGCTTCCAGTATGCTTTTGTTCCGGGGCAGTAAAACATGATTCAAAGGGACTGTTTTAGGGTTGATCAAATGTTTCGATCCTATTTTCGGAAACGACATAAAATCCCTGAAATTGTGATACTTACTACCACCGCGTATATTATCAACTTCACTGATCTGTAATTTTTTTGTGAGCTTTTTTAATAATGAATCAGGTATGTCTTCATCATAAACAAACCTCACCGGTAAGCCTTTTTTTCTTCGCTTGATGCTTTCACTCATTAATTCAATAAAACTTTTTGAGACATCATTATCAAAGTCGAGTTCAGCATCACGTGTAAATTTTATGGTATAACCTTTAATGAGGTCATAACCAAATGGATTGAATATTTCACCAATAGCGAAACGGATGACATCATCAAGAAACATCAGGTATTTTTTTTCTTTACCTGGCAAAAGAACAAATCTCGAAACATCATCGGTGGGCACAATAACAATAGCATAATCATCTTCCTTGTCACCGGAGGAATCTTTTAACTCGAGGGCCAGGTATATGGTGTTGTCTCTTAAAAAGTCGGGGCTTTCCAGGTTGCTTAGCATGATGGGAAAGAGGAATGGCCTTACTTCATCATGAAAAAACTTGAGCACAAACCTGCCTTGTTCATCACTTAAACTATTTTCATCCCGAAAGATGATATTCTCTTTTTCCAGTTCTTTCTTTATTTTCTTGAAAGTATCGGTAAATTTTTTCTCCTGATCTGCTACAATTTCCTGGATTTCCTTCAACAGCATATCCGGGTCGTCACCAAACTTGCTTCTCTTAGAACTATCCAACAACACCATACGCTTGATGGTTGCCACACGTACCCTGAAAAATTCATCACGGTTATTGGAAAAAATACCCAGAAATTTAAGCCGTTCGATAATTGGATTACGTTCATCCATGGCTTCTTGCAATACCCGTTCGTTAAAATGTAGCCAGGATACTTCCCGGTTGATAAAATGTTCTTTCTTGATTTTACCCATTTATTTTAGCATTTTCGGAAACATAACAAAGTTAACATGAAATTTCGCCTGGCTGATTTCTTCCCATTTATCAGTAATAAATTCGATACTTACCACGCCTGATGTGGGTAGATTTTCGATAGTTGGTCTTAAAAACTGATTCACGAAATAAGTCAATCCCGGGTTATGCCCGAAGATCATCACAGATTGAATATCATTCGAAATGCTATATAATTCATCAAATACTTCATCGGTATCCGCATGATACAAAGCACCGCTGGTTATAATTTTATCTAAAGGATAATGAAATGCTTCCGCTATCAAATCAGCGGTTGCTTTTGCCCGCACTGCAGTACTCGATAGGAACAAATCAGGGCATTTTATGTTTTGCAGCAAAAATTGATTGATTTTTTCTGTTTTAACTATGCCTTTTTGCATCAATGGCCTGTTGTGATCACTTAGTGTGAGATCGTCCCAAGATGATTTGGCATGTCTTACAACATATAGCGTTTTCATAGCAATTGATTAGTTCTTCATCAGCTTTTTAACGTGATATAAAAATTGCCGCCTGACAAAGATGACAATTTAATATGATATTTTATTACTATTTTAGTAAGCAAACAGCGGAAATGCTTCCATCATGGCATTGACCCGTTTTTTAACAGATGCCAGTACATTTTCATTGCTGATATTGCTGATCACCTCATCAATGAACTCAACAATCGGCTCCATGTGTTGCTCTTTCAGTCCGCGTGTGGTGATCGCAGGCGTACCCACTCTCAATCCACTTGTTTGAAATGGTGAACGGCTATCAAAAGGTACCATATTTTTATTAATGGTTATATCTGCTTTTACAAGCGTATTCTCAACGATTTTTCCTGTAATATCAGGGAATTTGCTTCGCAGGTCAATCAGCATCAGGTGGTTATCAGTGCCCCCGGAAATAACTTTATAATTTCTGTCAATAAAAGCTTGCGCCATTATATCAGCATTTTTTTTCACTTGCAAGATGTATTCAAAATAGGAATCGGTTAATGCTTCGCCAAATGCAACGGCTTTTGAAGCAATCACATGTTCCAGCGGTCCGCCCTGGATACCAGGAAAAACTGCTGAATTGAGCACGGCTGACATCATTTTTAATTCCCCTTTGGGTGTGGTCAATCCCCAGGGGTTTTCAAAATCTTCGCCCATCAGTATCATGCCGCCTCTTGGGCCTCGCAAAGTTTTATGCGTGGTGGTTGTAACGATATGGCAATATTCGATCGGGTCGTTTAATATACCTTTGGCGATCAATCCTGCAGGGTGGGCAATGTCGGCCATTAAAATAGCGCCGATTTCATCAGCGATATTTCGCATGCGTCCATAATCCCAGTCGCGAGAGTAAGCCGATGCTCCGGCAATGATCATTTTGGGTTTCTCTTTGATGGCCAGTTGCTCCATCTCGTCGTAATCAACAGTACCGGTTTCTTCTTTTACACGGTAAGCAATCGGCTTATACAAAATACCTGATGAGTTTACGAATGAACCATGAGAAAGATGACCACCGTGCGAAAGGTCTAAGCCCATAAAAGTATCATCTGGTTTAAGGCAAGCCAAAAATACAGCCATATTGGCCTGGGCACCCGAGTGGGGTTGCACATTGGCATATTCTGCATCAAATAATTCGCAGGCACGGTCAATGGCCAGTTGCTCCGATTGATCTACGATTTCACAGCCTCCATAATATCTTTTTCCTGGGTAACCTTCTGCGTATTTGTTGGTCATTACCGAGCCCATTGCTTCCAGTACCTGCTCGCTTACAAAATTTTCAGAAGCAATTAATTCAATGCCATGCATCTGCCTGTTTTTCTCCTGTTGTATCAGGTCAAATATTTTTTGATCTCTTTCCATGATCACTTTTTTAGGATTAAAAATTTGTCAATTATAACCAACAAAAATAGCATTTTTTAAGGAGATTGACGCAAAATAAAGTGGATGCTTTTAAGTTATATCCTTAAGTTTGCAAGCTAAATTAAGTAGGATATGTTGCCGTTTGAATCTTTTACATTAAAGAATGGTTTGAGAGTAATTGTCCATAAGGATCAAAGTACTCCCATGGTGGCAATGAATATCATTTATATGGTGGGCTCGAGAGACGAAAACCCTGAACGTACGGGATTTGCCCATCTTTTTGAACACCTGATGTTCGGAGGCTCAGTGAACATTCCGAAATATGACGAACCTCTTCAAAAAGCAGGTGGTGAAAATAATGCGTTTACCAATAATGATTTTACCAACTATTACCTGACCATTCCTAAGAACAATCTGGAAACGGCTTTCTGGCTTGAATCAGACAGGATGTTATCTTTGGCCTTCTCTGAAAAAAGCCTCGAAGTGCAGCGGCAGGTGGTAATCGAAGAATTTAAGCAAAATTATCTGAACCAGCCTTACGGCGATGTATATCTGCTGTTAAAGCCCCTGGCTTACCAAAAGCATCCCTATCGTTGGAATACCATTGGGAAAGATATTAGCCACATAGAGCAGGCTGTTATGAGTGATGTGAAATCATTCTATAAAAAATACTACAATCCTGATAATGCCATCCTTTCTGTGGCCGGTGATGTTGATACCAAAGAAATATTACGGCTTGCTGAAAAATGGTTTGGACCGATTCCAAGTGGGATAACCATTCAAAGAAATTATACGGAAGAACCCCATCAGGGTGATCTGAGGGAAATAACTGTTGAAAGGAAAGTGCCTCAAAGTGCCATCTATATGGCCTGGCATATGCCTGAACGAGCAGTTCCGGGTTTTTATAAAACAGATTTGATCTCTGATGTTTTATCCAATGGCAACTCATCACGGATGTATCAAAACCTGATTAAGAAATCAAAAATGTTCTCTGATATAAGTGCATTTGTTACAGGTGATCTTGACAAAGGCCTGTTCATCGTTTCCGGAAAGTTATTGAATGGTGCAACAAAAGAAGATGCTGAAAAATTGATCTTTCGGGAAATTGAACAAATCTGTGATCAGCTGATCAAGGAGGATGAGTTGAAGAAAGTAAACAATAAAATTGAAGCTAATTTGTTGTTCTCCAGGATGTCGATTTTAAGTAAGGCTATGAACCTGGCGTATTATGAAATGCTTGGAAGCGTATCGTTGATAAATGAAGAAGTTGATAATTATCAGCGCGTTAGCCGGAAAGCCATGAAAGAACAAGCGACTGAATTATTTGTGGAATCCAAGCCCAGTATATTGTATTACAAGGCCGTAAACGACTATTAATGAGCAAGGATATGCAATTGGACAGAAGTAATATACCACCACATGGCACACCTGTGCACCTCGCTTTTGAAGAACCTCAGCGGGAAGTACTTGATAATGGTTTGGAAGTATTTTTAATTGATGCGGGCATTGAAAATGCATTAAGGCTTGATATTGTCATCAATGCAGGTTCCGTTTTTCAGGATAAAAAATTAACGGCCACCAGTGTGGGTAAACTACTGAAAGAAGGAACCAATGGATACGACTCTTCAAAAATTGCTGAGCTCATCGACAATTACGGGTCTTATCTTGATATATCTGTCACCAAAGATACAGCAACGATCACCCTCTATGTTTTATCAAAGCATTTAAAAAAACTGATTCCTTTAATTGGAAAGATGCTTCATGAAGCTACTTTTCCTGAAGAAGAATTAAAGATCCACATTGATCGCAAGCGACAGGAGTTTCTTGTTAATAGCGAAAAAGTGCGTTATAAGGCCATGTTGGAATTTAATAAACTTGTTTTTGGTGAAAGTTCTGCCTATGGTCAGATATTGGATTACAAAGATTTTGACCTGATTGATAGAAATGATCTCCTGCGTTTTTATAAAGACAATTACCATCCTGAAAATGCGTATGTTGTGGTAAGCGGTAAGATTTCGGATGAAATTGTTCCCATGCTGAATACATATATTGGGGCAACCTGGCAGCCAAACAGAAATGTAATATTACAGGTTCCCGGTCCTGGAAATATTGGAATAAAAGAAAAATATATTGAAAAACCTGATGCCATGCAGTCAGCCATAAGAATTGGCAGGCCCATTTTTAGTAAGCAACATCCTGATTATAATAAGTTTCTGCTGTTAAATACGGTGCTGGGTGGTTATTTTGGTTCGCGACTGATGTCAAATCTGCGGGAGGATAAAGGATGCACCTATGGTGTACACTCATTTGTAACAAATTATAAACATGCGGGTTTTTTCTCCGTATCAACAGAAGTGAAAGCAGATGCAACAGAAATAGCCATGCGAGAGATTATGTTTGAATTAAGCAGGTTGCAAACCGAAAAAATTGATGATGACGAATTAAACAGGGTTAAAAGTTATATTTACGGAACTTTCCTCCGGACTTTTGACGGGCCCTTTGCATTGGCAGAGCGATTTAAATCAGCAAAAGATATCGGGGAAGGATTTGCATTTTATAAAAAAAGTTTGGATGAAATATTGCAAGTGACAGCAGCAGAGTTATTTGAAACTGCCAACAAATATCTGAATCCCGAGGAAATGATTACTTTAGTCGTTGGAAAAGTAAACAATTCGTGAGATAATTATTGATCCAATATGAAAAACAATTTAAGCATCTTACTTTTCTTTTTTATTCCATTTTTGGCATTAAGCCAGCAGACGCCAGCCATTACCTGCCTGGATGTGGATGAAAATGGAGATGTAACAGTTCAATGGTTACCACCTGCTGATCCTATCGGGCTTATTGAATATGAGATTTATTATGATAATGGTGCAGGTTACAACTTAGAAGGGTCCGTTTCAGATATGGAATTATCTTTTTTCCATTCAGGAGCGCAAGCTGATTTGCAATCACAAAAGTATTATGTAGCTGCTGTATATCAAACTGCAAGTTTCTCTTCTGAAACTGTTCAATCTATTTTTCTGCAGGTTGCTGTTTCTCCCGATTTTGATGAAGCCACTCTCTATTGGAATCCGCCGTCAAGCCCATTGCCGGAAGGGTCCAGTAACCAATATTATATTTATATGGAAAATGGTGCCGATAATTGGATTTTAATTGATTCGGCAACAGCAGAACCCTACAAGAAAATAGTATACGTATGTGATGAATGGGTAAATTTCAGGGTAGTTTTGTCAAATATGAATGGATGCGATTCACGATCAAATATCCGTGGTGAGCAATTCAAAGATATCATCTTGCCTGAAAAACCC
>PKSW01000439.1 GCA_002869465.1 Marinilabiliales bacterium | reverse complement strand
TATCGTGGTGGATTAAAAAAGTGTGTGCCACAAAAATGTTGCTGGAAATCTTCGCTCCGGCCTTCCAGCATGGCTTCAACGGAAATACCAGAAGTGTTGGTAGTGATCAATGTACCCGGTTTCCGATATTTTTCCACATTGGCAAAAACGGATTGTTTGATATCGAGTCTTTCAATAACCACTTCAATAATCCAGTCACAATCGGCAATTTTTGATAGATCGTCATCAAAGTTGCCTGTGGTGATTCGTTTGCTGAATGACTGTTTGTAGATAGGCGAGGGCTTCGATTTTAAAGCCGCCTGCAGCGAGTTGTTTACGATCCGGTTTCTTACCACTTTGTCGTCAAGCGTAAGTCCTTTTGCTTTTTCTTTATCGTCCAGCTCACGCGGTACGATATCGATCAGCAATACTTCAGCACCAATATTGGCAAAATGACAGGCAATTCCTGATCCCATCACCCCGGACCCCAATATGGCTACTTTTTTAATTCTTCGTGTCATAGCTATTATTTGCAAGATTTATATTAATTATTTTGGGTGAGTATTATTCTGAAATTCATCCACTTCGGCAACAACCAGTTCTTTAATCGCATTATTTACTTTTATAAATCCATTTATTTCTTCGGGACTTACTTTCCTAAATAAGCTTCTGTTAAAATTGACAACTACTTCTTTTACTTTTTCCCTTAGATTTAATCCTTCTTTGGTTAAAAAAATGCGAACCACTCTTTTATCTTCGTCATCATGCTGGCGGTAAATCAAACCATTTGTTTCCATTTCTTTTAACAATCTGCTCAGGCTCGAAGAGGTCATTCCCATAATTGGCGCAATTTTAGTAGCCGGAATACCGTCCTTACCAATATTGATAAGTGCATAACCAATCCCCTGTGTGATGCCGTTTTCGGTGGCCAGTAAGTTGTACATTCGCCTCATTGCGAACAAAGTAGACCTCAAATGAAAGTCTACCGTTTCTTCAATATTCATAGTTTTATATTAGAAAGATGCTATGCGTGCACAACAAATATACAACATAGATGCTATGCATGTCAAGCTTTTTTGTTAAAAAATAACAATGATTTTAAAAATTGTATCCTGCATCTAAATGATTTCACGTTACAGGAATATTTATCTTTGTATGAACTCAACATAACAGGATACATATGCAGGCTCCAAAGGTTTACAAACCCAAAAATCATGTACGAATTGTAACGGCAGCGTCATTGTTTGATGGCCATGATGCGGCGATTAATGTAATGCGAAGGATTATCCAGGCCAATGGGGCAGAGGTAATTCACCTGTGCCACAACAGGTCGGTACATGAAATTGTGAATGCAGCGATCCAGGAAGATGTGCAGGCCATTGCGCTGACATCCTATCAGGGTGGTCATATGGAATTTTTCAAGTATATGCACGAAATGCTGGAAGAAAAAGGCTGTGGACACATTAAAATATTTGGTGGTGGCGGCGGTGTGATCTTGCCTGATGAGATGGATGAGTTGCATAAATTCGGCATAACACGGATTTATTCGCCTGATGATGGCATGGAAATGGGACTTCAGGGAATGATCAACGACCTGATGAAACAATCGGATTATCCTACCGGAAGAAAAGTTTCTGTTAAAATTGACGATATACTTAAAAAAGACAAAGTTGCGATAGCCCGGTTAATTTCTGCAGCCGAAAATAAC
Source organism: Marinilabiliales bacterium (assembly GCA_002869465.1). Lineage (GTDB taxonomy): Bacteria > Bacteroidota > Bacteroidia > Bacteroidales > F082 > UBA4459. Next base: position 4,670 of record PKSW01000439.1, on the reverse strand, counting down.
AGGAAAGAGGTGAGCGGCATCCTTGATGAACTGGCCGAAATTGCGGAAACAAAGAAATCACCTGTGCTGGGAATTACAGGAACCGGAGGAGCCGGTAAATCATCGCTGGTGGACGAGATCGTTCGCAGGTTCCTAATTGATTTTCCTAAAAAAACCATCGCCATTATCTCAGTTGATCCATCCAAAAGAAAATCGGGTGGGGCATTACTTGGCGATCGTATCCGCATGAACGCTATCGACAATCCACGGGTATACATGCGCTCACTGGCTACCCGTCAATCCAATTTGTCCATTTCGAAATACGTGAAAGATGCCGAGATCATAGCGCATGCAGCAGGTTTCGATCTGATCATCCTCGAAACTTCAGGTATTGGCCAATCGGATACGGCTATTGTCGATCACAGTGATGTTTCCTTATATGTGATGACACCGGAATATGGAGCTGCTACCCAGTTGGAAAAGATCGATATGCTCGATTTTGCTGATATCATTTCTTTAAATAAATTTGATAAAAGAGGCGCACAGGATGCCTTGCGGGATGTCAAGAAACAATACCAGCGCAATAATTTATTGTTTGATCATGATGTGGATGAAATGCCCGTTTTCGGAACAGTTGCTTCCCAATTTAATGATCCCGGGGTGAATGAGTTTTATGAAAGGCTGTTAAACATACTGAATGAAAAGGCAAATGCCGAATTTAGTACTGACCAGATAAATACAAACAACACACCCGAGAAAATCTATATCATCCCACCACAGCGTGTGCGTTATCTATCGGAAATTGCTGAAACGGTAAGGGATTACAATAAATGGGCCGAGGATCAAAGTAAAATAGCACAAAAATTGTTCAGCATCAGCCAGTCGATTGACGAATTGAAAGCAAATGGTAAAGACAAGGCGACCGAAAGTTTGAAAGAATTATATGAAGAAATTGTCCGTAAACTGGACCCGAACAACCTGGACTTGCTAAAAACGTGGCCCGAGAAAAAGAAAAAATACGCGGCTGACAAGTTTACTTTTAAGGTAAGGAACAATGAATTTAATGTGGAAACGAAGGTGGAAACATTGTCGCACCTTGAAATCCCAAAAGTAAGTTTGCCGAAATTTGAAAGCTGGGGGGAGATTCTAAAATGGGTATTGAAAGAAAATGTACCCGGCGAATTTCCTTTCGCGGCAGGCGTATTTCCTTTCAAACGTGAAGGTGAAGATCCGACCCGCATGTTTGCCGGTGAAGGCGGTCCGGAGCGTACCAACCGCCGATTCCATTATGTGTCGCAGGGTATGCCTGCCAAAAGGCTTTCGACGGCATTTGACTCAGTCACTTTATATGGCGAAGACCCCGACAGGAGGCCTGATATTTACGGAAAAATCGGAAATTCAGGCGTATCCATCGCTTGTTTGGATGATGCCAAAAAACTGTATTCCGGTTTTAACCTGGCCGATCCCAAGACTTCCGTATCCATGACCATCAATGGGCCAGCTCCCACTATGGTGGGCTATTTTATGAATGCCGCCATCGATCAGCAATGTGAACTTTATATAAAGGAACACAGGCTTGAAAAGGAAGTAGAAAAGAAGATCAAGGATATTTATAAAAAGAAAGGAACCGAAAGGCCCCATTACCAGGGAAAACTCCCCAAAGGCAATGACGGACTGGGCTTGTTCCTGCTGGGCGTTACCGGCGACCAGGTGTTGCCCAAAGATGTGTATGAGAAGATTAAAAAGAAAACCCTGAGCGTGGTTCGGGGAACCGTACAGGCGGATATTTTAAAAGAAGACCAGGCACAGAATACCTGCATTTTCTCCACCGATTTCTCCCTCAAATTAATGGGCGACATACAGGAATACTTCATTAATAACAATGTGCGGAACTTTTACAGCGTTTCCATTTCAGGCTATCATATTGCTGAGGCAGGTGCCAACCCGATCAGCCAGTTGGCTTTTACCCTTTCCAATGGTTTTACCTACGTGGAATATTACAGGTCGAGGGGTATGGATGTGAACAGTTATGCACCTAATTTATCATTCTTCTTTTCCAATGGCGAAGACCCGGAATACGCTGTGATTGGCCGTGTGGCCAGGCTGATCTGGGCCAAAGCCATGAAACTGAAATATGGCGGTGATGAACGCTCACAAAAACTGAAATACCATATCCAGACATCCGGCCGTTCGTTGCATGCCCAGGAAATTGATTTCAACGACATTCGGACAACTTTGCAGGCACTGTATGCCATTTATGACAATTGTAACTCGCTGCATACAAATGCATTCGACGAGGCCATCACCACGCCGACTGAAGCGTCTGTTCGCAGGGCGATCGCCATACAGATGATCATCAACCACGAGTTGGGACTGGCCAAAAACCAGAATCCGCTACAGGGTTCTTTTATCATAGAAGAATTAACCGATCTGGTGGAAGAAGCCATTTTGATGGAGTTTGACCGCATCACGGAGCGCGGTGGTGTGCTGGGAGCCATGGAAACCATGTACCAGCGGAGCAAGATACAGGAAGAATCTTTGTATTACGAACACTTAAAACATTCGGGTAAGATGCCGATCATTGGTGTGAACACATTCCTGGGAAGTGAAGGTTCAAAAACCATCATTCCAGGGGAAATTATCAGGGCTACGGAAAAGGAAAAGGAATACCAGATACATATGCTGGAGCAACTACATACCACCTGGAAATACGAGGCGGAAGCGCAGCTTAAAAAATTACAGGAAGCAGCCATTGCCAACAAAAATATTTTCGAAGCGCTGATGGATGCTTCCAAACATGCTTCCATCGGGCAAGTTACAGAAGCTCTTTTCCAGGTGGGTGGACAGTACAGGAGGAATATGTAGTTATTGCGTTTGTAAAATCATAATATTCAGCGTTTTTGGATTTTTAATATTATATGAATTCCTAGCATGAAAAAATATCAATTGTTACTTTTTTTCACTGTTTTCTGTTTAGCGGCTAGTTCTCAAATTGTCAATCTTAAAGTTGGGCCTACATTTTCCCAAATGACATGGGAAAATTCTGTAGCATCAACAGATACGTATTTTAATGAAAATTATGTGGGGTTTTATGCGTCTTTAGGGTTAGGTTACCTCCAAAAAAAAGGATTCAGCCTCAATTCAAACATTGGTTATTTAACCAATGGAGGTAAAGGTACGGTTAACTATTCAGACGAAATGGGCAATATCTTTGGGGATACAACGCAGACAACAAAACTTCATTTTTTTACGCTGAATACCATTGCGAAATATAATTTTATAACAGAAAAGAAGATATCTCCTTTTCTAGGGCTGGGGGTTGGGTTAAACTACCTGATCGCATACGAGGAAAACGTGAAATTGCTTGAACAATTTGATGAAATTGATGAGATGAATATCATGCTTTGGGGATTGATCGGCACTGCCGGGTTAAATTTCAACTTAAACAAGGTCAGATTGGGAATGGAGTTCATGTACAACTACAATCTGAATAAACTAATTGACTATGAAGGTATAACGGGCTTTTCAAACCAGGTCAGTGTAAATTATTTTTCGGTGCTGTTTTCGGTAGGATACCGATTGAAATAGTTGCTGGAAATAGCTAGAGAACTTTACTCTTTCAGATTCTTGCACGTTTGGCAGGCGAGTAAAATTTGGAAGCAAAAGAAAAAATTTCAAATCTTTACTATCTAATTACGAGATTACAAATCCAGAAGAGCGATGTAATAATTAATTCCAATTTTCATACCCCCCGCTGCCGCACGATTGTATCGTGTGGTAATCATAAAACAACAACGCCATCTAACAACCCGTTTAAGCCACTATAATCTCTGGCGCTACTGTATAAATAATCTTCAGGATTAGAAACGATCCCTTCGTTAACAGGATTATTATGTATGTAATCCAATTTCTCCTCCATAACTTTATTGCTCCATAATTCTATCGGCTTATTATCATGCCTCCAAAACTGGTAGTTATTCACATTTGAGGACTTCTTTGCACTCGTTTTGAATATTTTCAACATCCATTCTTTTCTGCTTTCATCAGGATTATCCTTTATAGCTCTAACCAGTGCCTTGCTTGTAAATCGTTTGAGATCCCCTAAAACCTGTTCAGGCTTCTCGCTTTTTATACTTCTATATATTAGATGGATATGGTTTGTCATGATGCACCACGCAAAAACCTCCATTCCTTTTTCTTTCTGGCAATACATCAGGCTGTTAAGGATAATATCTTTGTATTCGTTTCTGGTAAAAACATCTATCCACTCAACAACAGCGAATGAAACAAAATATATGCCTTCAGGATTATGAAACTTGTAGTTCCTACTCATTGCAGAATCAAATATAAGATCTTTTTGGCAAGGAAATCCTGTAGGTTCATCTTCCCACACGAAAGATTCGTGCGGGAGCGGGGGGTGGGCAGTATAGGAGGAATATGTAAATGGCATAGTAAAATAATGATATAGATTTCCAGGCTGACGAGTGAGAAGGGAATTACCACTCAATATGCTCAAGTTCCCAGCTGGTGCTGTCGGAAAAATCAATTTTTATTACTCCATATTCCGTTGAATAATAACATCTGACTGGATTGGGGTCTATAGGAATTATTCCTTCATGCTTTAATGTATCACTAAATATATCGTAATACATTTTATTATTTATATCAATACTATCATAATATAGCTCTTT
>PKSW01000022.1 GCA_002869465.1 Marinilabiliales bacterium | reverse complement strand
TTTTTTCTTTATTCAGTTTATCCATATTCCGGGATGTGATCACCACTTTAGCTCCCAGCGAAAGAAAATATTCTGACATGGATTTACCAAGTCCTGAACCGCCACCGGTAACTACAATTACTTTATTCTGAAGTTCATTGTTTTTAAACATCGGATCTGAAAATGACATATTTTAAGTTTTGAGATTAATAAATTGGGGATTCAAAGTTAAGTTTTATTAGAATACGGTGCAGACAAAAACATCGTTGGTTTTTTATCCAAAAAGCGGATCAATGCTAAGTGCGATGATCATAATGAGAACAAAATAGTTGATTTGCATAAAGTAATAGAAGGGATTAAAATCTTCTTTTTTGGAGCTGAGTAAACGTGCAAAAACAACTATCAGCCAAACAGAAGCCAGCACGATCGTAATTTTAAAGAAAACGGTACTCATAAGGCCTGAAACAGGAATCATTAAAGCGGTAACTGCTGTGGCGGCTGTCCACATAAAAGTAGCATTCTTAATTTGTTGCTTGCTGATCATCGAGGTGATAGAAGGATAACCTGCTGCTTCGTATTCTTTTCCATATTTCAGCATGAGTAACCAGAAATGGGGCACCTGCCAGATAAAAAAGAAAAAAGCCAGAATAAATAGTCTTGGATCCGATAATTCACCTCCTCCTGCTACCCAGCCCACCATGGGGGGTATTGCGCCGATAACGCTTCCGGGTACGACAGCAAATGCAGTTTTACGTTTTAAAGGTGTATAAATGCCGTTGTACCAAATTAATGCAAGGAGTCCAAGCTGTGCCGCCAGGAAATTACTACCCAGATAAATGATGTAAGTTCCCAGTACAATTTCGGAAATAGCAATGAATAGAACCCAATTTGGACTGACCTTCCCCGAAGGAATGGGCCTGTTCATCGTCCTTTTCATCAGCACATCTTTATCCCTGTCCTGATAGTGATTTAATGCTGCTGATCCGCATGCCAGAATAAAAATACCCAGCACAGGTAAAACCAAACCGGCATCGAAAGCGTTTTTTGCTAAAACGTATCCTGCAATGGTCGTCAGGGTGACTGCAAATGTTATTTTAACTTTATTCAGTTCTAGTAATAACCGGATGGCACTTTTAATCGACATTTTAATGATTATTTAAGGGTCTCAATATAATCAATAATCGCATTTATTTCTTCATCAGAAAGCACGTTGGCATAGGGTGTCATCAATCCGCCCTGATAACTTTTTACAATAGCGGCATTGGGATCTTTAATGGATTGGATTAGGTAATCACGGTCCACCACAATTTCCTGTTCTTTTCCATTTATTAATACAGTCTCTTTCATACCCATAACACCCTTAAAACTGGGCCCTACCAAACGGGTGCCGTCCTGTGTGTGGCATGATAAGCAGGCATTCTTCTTCATCAGTGTTAAACCAGGATGTTCATTGCTGGTGTCGGGCACAGTTTCGAGCCATGCATCATATTCGCTACGGTCAACTACTTTAATGGTGCTCAGCATGTATGAATGCAATTGTCCACAATATTCGGCACAAAGTATATCATAAGTTCCTTTTTTTTGAGCGGTGAACCACATCATCTTCTCATCGCCTGGAACCACATCCTGCTTGATCCTGAATGCAGGGATGTATAAAGCATGTAGCACGTCGCGCGAGGTGAGGTTGAGTTTCACAGGTTCATCAACAGGAACGATCAATGAGTCGGATGACTTGCCATTAGGATATTCAAACGTCCATTTCCACATCTGCCCGATCGCATCAATCTCAAGAGCGCCTTTGGGTGCTGTCAACATCGGCCGGTATCCTGTCCAACCATACCAAAACATAACGATCACCAAAATGGTCGGAATCACTGTCCAGACAATTTCAAGCGTGTAATTATGAGAAATATTTGTAGCAACTGGATTATTTTTCTTTCTGTACCTGAACAGAAAATATACCATAACAGCAGTAATTCCCACGAGGAAAAAAACGGAAATTCCCAGTATCAGATATAGGCTAAAATCAACTCCTTCAACAAAATTTGAAGCATTCATACACAGTGTTTTATCTTGTTATATAATCAAGTGTTACCATGAACAAAAAGAATACGAACAAGGCCATGACTATGATCATCCAGGCTCTGTAAATTTTTGCGTCGTATTTTAAATGCATGAAATATAAAGCAACAGCGAGTGCTTTCACAGTTGCTATCAGCAGGGCAGTTGCCACAGTTAAAGTTCTCAGGTCGGCACCAAAAGTTGAAATAAATACCGTCATCAGTGTTAACAGGATCAGTGCTACCCAGGTGCCAAAATGCTCGGCGTAACTGCTTATATGCTCATGAGTAGAAGTATTTTCTGTAATTTTTTCTTTTCCATTCATATTATTAGTGTATTAAATAGAATAACGGGAATAAATAAATCCAGATAAGGTCGACAAGGTGCCAATACAGGCCAGAGTTTTCAAGCAGGGAATATCGTTCTTTGGTCACTTTTTCTTTTTTGATCAACCGAATGACAACAGCTATAAAAACACCCCCAACGATCACATGCAGGGCATGCAATCCGGTCATAAAGAAATACAGGTAAAAGTATAGGCGTTCTCCCAAAGGTAATCCATCGAAATGATCCATTCCAGGGAATAATCCATGTTCAAATTTCGAGCTCCATTCAAAATATTTAATGACTAAAAAACTGAGTGCGGCTAGTATGGTTAACCATGATAAAGTAATTGCAAGTTTGGCGTTTCCTTTTTGCAAAGCGGTGATTGCCATCGCTATGGTCATACTACTTGTAAGTAGCACGATCGTATTGATGGTTCCCATCCATACATTTAATTCGAAAGAAGCCAGTAAAAAAGCATCCTGGTTTAAATACCTGTAGATAATGTACACGAGGAAAAGCCCACCGAACAGCAATAATTCCGTGAACAGGAATAACCACATGCCCATCTTGGAAGCCTTCGCATCAAAGTTATGACCTGAATTGGGTAAAACAAATGTGTGTGAATCAGCCATAATTCTTGAATTCTTTATTGTTATTTATAGATTTTAATGACTAGCATTTTTAGCATTTGGATAATTATAAGGGCCACCTGCAGGCAACTCAGGCATTTTATCGAAATTATGCAGCGGCGGTGGCGATGCTGTTTGCCACTCAAGTGTTATACCATTCCATGGATTGGCACTTGCTTTTTTACCTTTTATACCGCCAGCGAATAGATTAATAACCATCACGATGATACCTGTAACCAATATCCATGATCCGAACGTGGAAAGCATATTCAGGTCGTGAAACTCGGGCAAGTAATCATAATACCTTCTGGGCATACCTTTTAATCCGAGAATTAGCATTGGGAAATATGTTGTATTGAAACCAATAAAAAGCAGTGCAAAAGCGGTGTTCGCCACTTTTTTGTTGTACATCCTGCCCCACATTTTTGGGAACCAGTAATGTAGCGCACCGAAAAAAGCAAATCCGGCACCACCAAACATCACATAATGAAAGTGGCCTACCACAAAATATGTATCATGGACGTGGACATCCGCTGCCAACGCACCTAAAACCAATCCTGTTAAACCACCAATGAGGAAATTAAAAATAAATGCCAGTGCAAAAAGCAGCGGTACCTGAATATCGATAGATCCTTTATACAGTGTGGCCACCCAGTTAAAAACTTTTACAGCTGTAGGTATCGCAACAAAGAAGGTCATAATGGAAAAAACAATGGCTGCCGGACCACTCATACCTGAGGTGAACATATGGTGTCCCCATACAAAATATCCTACAAAAGCAATAGCCATACTCGAATAAGCAATGGCTTTGTATCCAAAAATGGTCCTCTGTGCAAAGGTTGGGATTATTTCAGAAACAATGCCCATTGCAGGCAATGCCATTATATAAACAGCCGGATGCGAATAGATCCAGAATAAATGCTGGTACAATATCGGGTCACCGCCAATAGACGGATCAAATAAACCAATACCGAATACCCTTTCGGCAACAATCATAAGCAAGGTTATTCCGATCACCGGGGTGGCCAATAACTGTATCCATGAAGTGGCATACAGAGCCCATGCAAAAAGAGGCATCTGGTTAAAGCCCATGCCCGGTGTGCGCAAGCGATGAATGGTAACAATAAAGTTCAGTCCGGTTAATATGGATGAAAACCCGAGTATAAAGGCTGCCAGTACAGAAGTAGTGACATTGGTACCCGTTTTAACACTGTATGGTGCATAAAAAGTCCAGCCGGTATCCGCAGGGCCATCTCCAAACACAAGTGTTGATAGGGCAAACAGCGCACCTAAAATGTAAAGCCACCATGAAAATAAATTCAGGCGTGGAAAAGCTACATCATCGGTGCCTAACATAATGGGCAAAAAGAAATTGCCAAAAACCGCCGGTACACTTGGGATAATAAACAAGAAGATCATGATGACACCATGCAGTGTAAAAACCTGGTTGTAGGTTTGTGCTTCAATAAAATCACGACCGGGATTTAATAGTTCAAGACGCATTAAAATACCCAGCCCGGCAGCAACAAGAAAAAAGAAGCCGATGGAGTACAGGTATAAGATACCGATACGTTTATGATCGAGGGTGAATATCCATGAGAACAGGCCTTTTTTAACCTGAAAAAAACTGGGTTGTTGAACAACTGTTTCGCTCATACATTTTAAACTTTAGATGATTCTTTAATTTTTTTTCTTTTTCTGCTGCTTAAGACCAAACCAATCAGCAATGCCGCTGCTATAAGAATAATTATAGATCCGGATACTTTGGTAATATTAAACACATATTTCTTTCCTTCTGCATCGTAGGTGAAGCAATAGTTCAGTACTTTGTTGATGGTAGGGCCCGATTTTCCCTGAGCAGCTTCTACAATGGCCATTTTCAAATCGAAAGGGAGGAAGTAGGTGCTGCCGTATAAGTATCGGGTAATTTTACCTTCGGGACTCAGCATGATCAATGAACCAGGATGGATATATTCTTTACCTTCTTTCTTTACTTTGAACCCCACCTCGTTTAAAAGCCGGTTGATGGTAATGCTGTCACCTGTAAAGAATTTCCATGAATTTTCAGTATCGCCGTGCGAGACAAGTTTGGTATATGTTTTTTTCTTTTTGAGTGCCAGGGGTGGTTTTTCAGTGTGACTGAAACTGATGGTGAACACCTGGTAGTCTTTCCCAAGTTCTACATCGGCCTTATCCATGGCTTCAGCTAAACCATTTAACAGTGGACTGCAAATACCCGGACATTCGTAATAAACCAGACAAATCACGGTTGGTTTGTCAATGGCTTCTTTGATGTTAATTTCATTGTAAAGTTCATCTCTGAAAACCAGGTCATCGGAAATGTATTCATCCAGATGCTCGTAAATTCCAAGTTCATGATCCGGTTCAGCTTCCTGAGATATTGCTGAATACATGAACGGACTCCATAAAAATGGGATAATTAAAAAAGCTAATTGCTTCATATTTAGGTTATAATGTTTGGGTTAGCCTTTATTTTTTGGTTTGCTAATTTAGACTAAATATAAATAGGAATAATGATTTTGTTAAAAAAATGTCAAAAAAATCCCTAATTTACAATGCATGATAAAATAATTCCAGGGAATTAGACAAAAAAACCCGGTTCACATATAAACCGGGATTAAATCATTTTCAATGTTGGCATCAATAAAGGATAACCCCTTTTGCGACAAAAGTATATTCGAGTTTGGGCTCTGTAATGGCATCAATTTCTTCCTGGGTCTTACCTTCATCTACTGCCATGTGTTTCAGCATATCCACCGGAATTTCTTCATAAGTGGCAACGCCTTCTATAATGGCGGTTTTTCCAGCGGCATCTTTAGGCAATAAAAAACTGTCGTCTTTAAATGTTACATGAATGATTTCATCATCATCCATGGCCAAGTCCATCCAGCAACCTGACATTTGGCAAACCGCATCTACATTGCCGGTTAATTTTACTTCAACTGTCTCTTTGCCTTCCAATAGTTCCGGCAGTTTATTTGCAGAGATGGCCTCATCAGCAGTAATTTCTTCTCCAAAATTTCCAGTTGATGACGTAGGTGTTAACGCCATTTCAAGCTTACCTTCTTGTTCTTTTTTATCATTCTGGTTGCAGCATGAACTAAAAACAACAAATAAAGCAATCGCCAGCAAATAGAAAGTATTATTCATATTTATGGCCTTACAATTTTGATGTCTTTCACTTCTTCAACGGTAATGGTGCCACCATCATTTCCCCATGCATTGAGCACGTAGTTAATCACATTTACAGCATCTTCATGCGTGTCTACCTGGAAAGGCATAGGCATATTATAAGTAACGCCGTTTACTACCATCTCTTCATGCGATCCGTTCAATACCTGTTTGACAGCCCTTTTTTTATCGGCCAACAGATAGTCAGAACCTTTGAGGGGAGGAAACGCATTGGGTAT
>PKSW01000377.1 GCA_002869465.1 Marinilabiliales bacterium | reverse complement strand
ATTATTATGAAACATGTATTGCTTATTGTAATTGGATTCTTTTTTGTTTTTCAAGCCTGTAAAAAGGATGAGCCCAATCCCAATCCAACACCCCAGGAATCTGTTTTAGATTATTTCCCCTTGACTGTTGGAAATTATTGGATTTATGAAATTTCAAGTTGTGATTCTACCTGGACGGATTGTGATTACACGAGGACTGATTCAAATTACGTTTCAAAAGACTCGATGATCCGCGGTAATTTGTATTATAAAATAGAGGGCAGGAACTTCCTGTCTCCGGAGCCGTTATTTTTGCGTGATTCTCTGAATTATTTAATTGATTATAAAGGAAATATTCTGTTTTCCAATAAGGATTTTGATACGAAACTTAATGAGGAATATGTAGTTGTTGCCAATAATGATACCCTATACCATTGGTATAGTAAAATGGATGAAACGCCTTTTCTTGTTGAGGTACCAGCCGGAGAATATACCTGTTTGGATAATAAACTTTCATTTTTCAGGAAGCAAGAAAACTTTGAAATGGAATTTAACAGTCATTATGCACTTTCAAAAAACATTGGACCTGTATATGATAATGCCATGTTTGCAAGTTCAACGGGAGGTATTAAAAGGGAGTTGCTGCGTTATTTCATCCAGCCACCGATAATGCCTTAGAACCTATGTAAGCATTATTTTTCAAGCACAACAAATGCGTTAGCCATCTTCTTCACATGGGAGATGGTCAGGTGAATGTGGCTTACTTTATTACTTTCAAGGTATTCTTTTACCTTTCCGTGAGGTTTGATAAAAGGTTTTCCTAATTCGTCATTCAATACTTCTATCTCGTGAAAGGCCATCCCGTAACGATAGCCTGTTCCGAGGGCTTTAAAGAAGGCTTCTTTGGCGGCAAAACGGGCTGCATAACTCTGGTATTTTACTACATTGCCGCTTTCGCAATACTTTTGTTCGGCTTCGGTATATAACTTCAGGCGCAAGGCATCATTATCCTCCAAACGTTTTTTAATGCGTTTCACCTCAATAATATCTGTCCCTATGCCAAAGATCATGCTCGCAATTTATTTGATGACATTTAGTTCTTTGCCCACTTTGGTAAATGCAGCAATCGCTTTATCCAGGTGTTCCCTTTCGTGTCCTGCTGAAAGTTGTACCCTGATGCGGGCTTCACCTTTTGGAACTACCGGGAAGTAAAAACCAATCACGTAAATACCTTCCTCAAGCAGTTTAGCTGCCATATCCTGCGATAATTTGGCATCGTACAACATCACAGCGCAAATGGCGGATTGTGTAGGCTTAATATCAAATCCTGCGGCTGTCATTTTTCGCATGAAATAGTCTGTATTCGCATGCAGTTTGTCCTGTAATTCATTGGTTTCGTTCATCATATCGAACATGCGTATGCCCGCATTCACCACTGCCGGAGGCAATGAGTTGGAGAACAAATACGGACGTGAACGCTGGCGCAACATTTCGATAATTTCTTTATGTCCGGTTGTAAATCCTCCAACGGCCCCACCAAAAGCTTTACCTAATGTTCCGGTAATGATATCCAGTTTGCCCATGATATTGAAATGTTCACTCACACCTCTTCCGGTTTTACCAACAACGCCTGCCGAATGACATTCGTCCACCATCACCATGGCATCATATTTTTCAGCTAATTCAACCATTTTATTTACAGGTGCTACATTGCCATCCATCGAAAATACACCATCGGTAACGATGATCCTGAACCGCTGCGCCTGAGCTTCAATGAGCACTTTTTCCAGTGCTTCCATATCGGCATTGGGGTAACGGTACCTTTGTGCTTTGCAAAGCCTGACTCCGTCAATAATTGATGCGTGGTTCAGGCTATCGGAAATAATAGCATCTTCATCTGTCAATAATGGTTCAAAAACACCACCGTTGGCATCGAAAGCGGCTGCATAAAGTATGGTATCTTCAGTTTTAAAAAATTCAGCAATCTTTTTCTCAAGCTTTTTATGTAAATCGGTTGTACCACAAATAAACCGTACGGATGACATGCCGTAACCATGAGAGTCGAGGGCTTCATTCGCAGCTTTGATCAACTCAGGATGATTTGACAGTCCGAGGTAATTATTGGCACAGAAATTCAGTACCTCTTGACCGCTATCAAGCTTAATTTCAGCTTTTTGCGGGCTAACGATTATGCGTTCATTTTTATATAATCCAGCTTCCCGGATATCATTGATTTCTTTGCTCAGGTAATCTTTGAATTTTCCGTACATGATCAATCATTTAGGGTTAAGATTTTATTTTATTAGTTTCCAAAAGTAAAAAATCTATGCTTGTGAAGCACACCAGATTCATATTTAGAAACACTCTTTTTATTGGAAAATGAATCTTTTAGCGATCTTTGCCAAAATTTTATGCAATGAAGATAGCTGCATTGGTTTCAGGTGGAGTTGACAGTTCGGTAACCATTCCACTTTTGAAGGAACAGGGATATGATCCACACATCTTTTATATCAAAATCGGTATGGAAGATGAGGACGCATTCATGGATTGTCCATCTGAGGAAGATATTGAAATCACCACCTGGATTGCAAAAAAATATAACTGTAAAATGGATATCATTGACCTGCAGCAGGAATACTGGTCGACGGTTGTAAAATACACCTTGGATACTGTAAAAAGGGGCCTGACACCCAACCCGGATATCATGTGTAACCTGCTGATCAAGTTTGGTGCTTTTAACGACCGGATGGGATATGATTTTGATAAAATTGCAACTGGTCACTATGCAACAACCTATGAAAATGAAGAAGGTGTTTTTCTGTCGACTGCAGCTGATAAGTTAAAAGATCAGACATACTTTCTTGGACAGATCAATTACGGTCAACTGCAAAAGGTAATGTTTCCCATAGGCCATCTCCAAAAGGAGGAAGTCAGAAGAACAGCCATTGCAATGAAATTGCCAAGCGCACACAGACCTGACAGCCAGGGAATATGCTTTTTGGGAAAGATCAATTATACGGATTTCATTAAAAAATATGTGGGTGAGCAACCCGGAGAAATTATTGAGTTGGAAACTGGGAAATTATTGGGTGAACATAAAGGTATTTGGTTTCATACGATCGGCCAGCGCCGCGGACTTCGTTTGGGAGGTGGTCCTTGGTTCGTGGTGCAAAAAGATATCCCTAAGAATATCGTGTATGTTTCCAATGGCTACGACCCAATTGCCCAATATGATGATAAAATTTGGCTGGATGAATTGCATTTTTTAAATCCGAATCATGATTACAGTAATTTGTCAGCAGTTAAATTCAAGATCAGGCATCAGCCTGAGTTCAATTCCGGCAAACTGGTAAGAGATGAGGACGGTATCCGTATCATTTCCGATGAGAAAATTTCGGGCATTGCACCCGGTCAGTTCGCTGTGATGTATGATACAGCAGAAAAAATATGTATCGGAAGCGGGATGATTATCTAAACCTACTGAAAGCAAGTTCACTAGGCAGTTCTTAAACCTGTATTTTATAAATAATTCTCTCCTGATAAATAATTCTTCACATAATCATCTATTCCTTTTCGGAGGGAATAAAATGGTTTGTCGTAACCAGCAGCGAAGAGTTTGCTCATATCGGCTTCCGTAAAATACTGGTACTTCTCACGGATATCTTCCGGTGTATCTATAAATTCAACAACGGGAGCTTTTTTCATGGCATTAAATGTGGCATTTGCCAAGTCGAGGAACGTTTTTGCTTTTCCCGTACCCAGGTTATACAAACCTGAATCTGGCCTATTGTTCATCAGGAAATAGATTACATCCGCTACATCTTTTACATACACAAAATCACGCAGTTGCTCCCCGTTTTTAAAGTCGGGATTGTGTGATTTGAATAATTTTACCTTGCCAGTTTCTTTTACCTGGTTAAACGCATGCATGATCACAGATGCCATCCGGCCTTTATGATATTCATTTGGCCCATACACGTTAAAGAATTTTAAACCTGCCCAAAATGGTGGCTCTTCTGTCTGGGTGAGCACCCATTTGTCAAAATCATTTTTCGATTCACCATAAGGGTTCAGCGGTTTCAACTTTTCAACAATATTATGATCATCTTTGTAGCCAAATTCACCCATGCCGTATGTAGCTGCTGATGATGCGTAAATCAATGGAATTTTATATTCGGCGCAACGATGCCAGACTTGCTTTGAGTAATTCAGGTTCAGAATATCAAATATTTCTTTATTGAATTCAGTTGTATCAGTGCGGGCGCCGATATGCAACACAAAATGAATATCCTGATGATGTTGATCGAACCATTGAAAGAAATCATCCCGGTGTATTTTCTGCTCAAATATTTTATTTTCAAGGTTTTTATTTTTGTCATCTCTTGAAAAATCATCTACGAGGATCAAATCTTTTCTTCCTTCAAGATTCATTTTTTTAACGAGAACGCTTCCGATAAAGCCTGCAGCTCCTGTGATTACTATCATTCCTTCTGAATTTGCGGCAAAAGTAGAGAATAATTAAACAAAATAGCCGCTATTTCGTATAAAATCACGGGGTAAGTTGGTTTAAATGATCGAAAAAAATATAAAATTGATATTTGTTACATTTGTAAAGTGATTATTGTGATTCAGTTATTTACTGAACAAATAAATTAAGGGCAAGACAATTGAAAAACAGCAAAATAATATATCCTCTTCTTTTCTTTTTATGGATACTTCCCGTATTATTATGGAGCCAGAATGATTATGTGTTGGTTCCGGCTTCATTTTCGGAGAAATCCATTTCCTCGTTACATCCTGTTACGTTAATACTACCTGATTTACCTGATGATATAAATGAAAATAATGATGTGTTACCACTTATTGCAGGGCGTACAATTTTAATTGATAAAGAAGTTCAGAATCAGGGTATTTGGGACAGAACAGGAAAAGGTGTTTTTATCTACCGGATCAGTTTTCAGGTGGCTGATGCAGCTGGGATGAACATTTACCTCCGACACTTGAATCTGAACGCATCTGATCAGCTTTTTATTTATAATAAAGAGCATTCACAGATGTTGGGCCCATATAGCTCCAAAGACAATGCGGAACAATTTGCTGTTGGATTTTTAAAAGGCACACAATTAATCATTGAATTGAATGCAAAACATGCATATCAGCAATTACCATTTACTATAGCTGAAATTGGTGTAGCCAGCGCATTACCGAATGTAACAGAACGTGATTATGGTGATGCAGGAAATTGTGAAGTGCTGGTAAATTGTCCGGAAGGGCAGAACTGGCAGCTTGAAAAAGACGGTGTAGCCAGAGTGCTCGTAAAAGAGGGTACAAAACTTTTCTGGTGCACCGGATCGTTATTGAATAATACAAAAAATGACGGAACACCCTATTTTTTAACTGCAAATCACTGTGGCAAAAACGCAACTACGTACGACTATGGGGGATGGATATTTTATTTCAACTATGAGGTAGATGGCTGTGAAATGCCCATTTTTGAACCTGATTTCGAGAACAACCTGATCGGAGCTAGATTACTTGCTCACAGTGAATTTGATGTGGATATGGCAGCTGATTTTAAATTGCTCCTTCTTAATGAAGAAATACCAGAAGATTTTAGGGTGTATTACAATGGTTGGGATCGTTCAGGTTCAGTTTCACCATCGGGTGTCACCATGCACCATCCACAAGGTGATGTAAAGATGATTTCAACTTATGATGAGCCTTTGGTTTCGGTTAATTATTATAACCCCACTCCCAATGAAGATGGCAGGTTCTGGATGGTAACTTGGACAAGAACAGAGAACGGCCATGGAGTTACTGAAGGAGGCTCATCAGGTTGCCCCCTATTTAGTTCCGATGGATATTTGTTGGGTGCACTTACTGGAGGTAATGCTTCCTGTGTTCGCCCAAATGAACCTGATTATTACGGTAAATTTAGTTATGCCTGGGACGCCGAAGGGGAAGACTCGACTCGTCAATTAAAGTATTGGCTTGATCCTGATAATACGGGTGTTCTTTCGTTGAAGGGAACCAATCTTGATTCGACAAAAGTTTCTGCTAATTTTTCTTCTGATGTAACCGAGGTAAGTATTGGTGAGCGGGTTCAGTTTTATAATCATTCGATGGGAAATATTGTTGCCTATGAATGGGAATTTGAAGGTGGAGATCCTGTTTATTCTGAAAGTGAGAACCCGCCTTCCATTCAGTACAATACATTCGGTTCTTATCGAGTTAAATTAGTAGCCCGTTCAACAGTTGGAGCAGATAGTCTCATCAGGGCAGATTATATCAGGGTGTTGCCAACTTTGTCACCAAATCCTTCACTTAGCGGCATCTACAAATTATCATTTGGAAAGGAATTGCCTGATAATGTAGTTGTTGAAGTGTATGATTTAACAGGTAGAATGATAAGTCCTGTTTTTTTGGAATACAAAAATGATGGCCTGTATGT
>PKSW01000141.1 GCA_002869465.1 Marinilabiliales bacterium | reverse complement strand
CCGGTAAAGGCGCAAAAACAGCAGTTGATCAAACTGATGCGTAAGGCACAATTTACTGCTTTTGGTGAGCATTATAAGTTTCATAAATTATTGTCTGCGACTGACACCGAAAAGGTATTCCAAGAAACCATACCGGTTCACGATTATAAATCCATCTACAAAAGGTGGTGGTATAGGGCCTTAAATGGAGAAACCTATGTTACCTGGCCTGGCAAAGTCAAATATTTTGCATTGAGTTCAGGCACCTCTGAATCCTCAAGCAAATACATACCTGTTACAAGCGAAATGCTCCGTGCAATAAAAACGGCCAGTTTAAGGCAATTGGTCTCCATGGTGAAATACGATTTTCCGCTGGAATTTTATGAAAAAGGTATTTTAATGATTGGCGGGAGCACGCACTTGCAATACAATGGTCGGTATTATGAAGGTGACCTTTCTGGCATTACGGCCGGGAACATTCCATTTTGGTTTCAACATTTTTATAAACCGGGGCGGAAAATTTCCCGTTCTGCTGACTGGGGAACCAAGCTGGATGAAATGGTAAAAAAGGCACCTGAATGGGATATTGGTATTATTGTAGGTGTTCCAGCATGGGTACAAATTCTGATGGAACGAATTATTGAAGAACACCATGTAAAAACCATTCATGATGTCTGGCCTAATTTAAAGGTCTATGTGCACAGCGGTGTATCATTCAAGCCTTATATGAAAAGCTTTGAAAAGCTGGTTGAAAAACCCCTGATCTATAATGAATCGTACCTGGCATCAGAAGGGTATATTGCCTTTCAAAATAATCCACATTCGGTTGGAATGGAACTGGTATTGGATAATGGCATCTATTACGAATTTGTTCCCTTCAACAATAAAAATTTTGACGAAGATGGAAATCTTCGGGAAAATTTAACTGTACTCGGTATTGATGAAATTGAAGAAGATGTTGAATATGCTTTGCTACTGACAACCAACGCAGGGGCGTGGAGGTATTTAATTGGTGATGTGGTTAAATTTATCAACAAAGGCCGCTGTGAGCTTGTGATTACTGGCAGAACCAAACATTATATCAGCATTTGCGGTGAGCACTTATCGGTTGACAATATGAATCGCGCTATTGAGCTGCTGGAAGAGGAAATGAATATTGGGATTAAAGAGTTTACGCTGATGGGTATCCGCCACGATAATATGTTTGCCCATAAATGGTACCTTGGGACAAACGATCAGTTTAATCGGGAAGAAGCTGCTAAAAAACTGGATGCCTTTTTATGTAATCTGAATGACGATTATCGTGTTGAAAGGCTCGAAGCTATCAGGGATGTGATCGTTGAGGTACTTCCTACCAAAGTGTTTTATGATTATATGAAATTAAAAGGAAAAGAAGGTAGTGCCAATAAATTTCCTAGGGTATTAAAAAATTCGAGGATCACTGAGTGGGAAGATTTCCTGAAAAGTGAAAACTACATTTAATATTAGCCAATGAATGCCGTCATTGAAGGTGCCATACTCGGATTCTCGCTTGCATTTTTGTTTGGTTTCGGCCCTGCTTTTTTTGCCCTAATTCAAACGGGCATATACAGGGGGTTCTGGGCGGGTTTCTTACTTGCCGTGGGCATCATCATCAACGACCTGGTAATTGTTGTGTTATCGCTCATGGGAACAACACAGGCGATGGTAAATATGGGCAGCTATACTTGGGTGGGGATCATCGGTGGCAGCCTTTTAATTGCATTCGGGATATTTACCTATCGCAGAAAACCTGCCCTTAATCATTTTGAAGAGGAACAAAACATTAAAAAACCGCATCCGCTGGAATTTATGGGTAAAGGATTTCTCCTCAATTTTGTAAATCCCTTCGTCTGGATTTTTTGGCTGGGCATTGTGGTTGGTTTAACAGCCCGTTTTCAGGCAGACACACCATCTTTAATCAGATTTTTTGGTACCGCACTATCCATTGTTTTTTTAACGGACGTTTTTAAAACCTATGCAGCTTCCAGGTTCAGAGAGCTTATCAATGTGAAATTCCTGGGGTGGATCAATAAAGTTGCAGGTATCGGACTGATCGCATTTGGCGTGTTTTTAATCATCAGGTTATTTTTTGAAGTATAAAAAAAGCAGCCTAAAGAAAACCTTAAGCCGCTCCAGATTTTAGTTTTTTTTAATTTCCGCTTACCACCTCAACTGACACTTCTTTTTCATTATCTGAAATATTGAGTTCTACCGTTTCAAATACTTCAGTTCTGCTGGGCTGCGGAACTGTTTTATGAATGGTAAGTTCATCAACCAGGTGTCCGGCACCGGCAAATTTGTCAATAATAAATAATACATATCTTGAGTCGACGACTATAGTACGTTGCATGTTGGGGGCAAAAGCAATATCGCTGCTCATTGCTTCCCAGTTTCCGTCAAAAGCAAGACCGATCAATTCGCCTTTGCCATTCACCACCGGGGAGCCGGAGTTACCTCCAGTGATGTCGTTATTGGTAAGAAAACAAACGACAAGCCTGCCATCTTCATTGGCGTAAGGGCCATAATCTTTGAGTTCGTAAAGTTCTTTGAGTTTTTCGGGTACAATGAATTCATCGTTATCCGGATCTTCCTTATCAATTAACCCGCTCAGATGCGTTACATAATCATAGCTGACCGCATCTTTTGGGTAATAATCCTGCACTGTTCCATATGAAAATCGTAAGGTGGAATTGGCATCAGGATAGAATATTTTATCGCTTTCCATTTTTCTTACGGCCTCCATGTAGAGACGTTCAGCGGTTTCCATTTCATCACCGCTTTTTTCATAATTGGCTGAAGCTTCCATCATTTCCTGCATAAAACCCTGCATGAGTGTAAAAGCAGGATCTTTATTTATTTCCTTCAGATTAGGTTTTTCGAGATAAGCAATCACTTTATCCTGATCGGCCAGGAACGATTCATTAAAGACATATGCGGCGAATGCATCATAATCATTGTCAAACTTTGAGAGCATTTTGGTCAGATACTCCGGCTGATATTCAGCAGCAAGTTTTTGACTGTACAAATCTGTCATCACTGCAAATACATCCTGGTCGGTAGCTTTATCATAATTTTTAAAATGTTCAGGGGCTGCAGCTATCAAACCCGCAGCAGCCTTGTTGATCTGTTCCATTTTTTTGGCTTTTTTATCTTTATCCTTCTCTTCTTTATATTGTTGCAATAACGATTGTAAACCAGAGAACTCCTGGGCGTATGAAATAATTTCGGCACCTCCAATGCCTGTTAAGCTGGCATAAATAAGTGGCTGAATACCTTTTTCACGTTGCTCATAAATCGAATTTATATCGGTTAGCAGGGAACCGTATCTTTCTTTCCTGTCTTCGTTTTCATTAACCCAATCAGTAAATCTTTTTTCAAATGCCTGCTTTTCACCGATCACATCCAGATTATTTACGCCTTGTACCTGGCCAATCAAATATTTCCAGCTATTGGCTATTTGCGCGTAGTTTGTAGCATATTTAATTTTTACTTCTTTGTTTTCATTCATGTGTATTTTCCATGCGGAAAGTTTTTCACCAAAAGCTTCTATGATAGGTGGATAATAGTAGTCCATTTTAAACTGAACACCGTAAGAAGTCTGTGCTCTTTCAGTTCCTCCCGGGAATCCCCATATCATAGCGAAGTCACCTTTCTCAACACCATCAAGTGAAATAGGTAGGTAATGTTTTGGTTTGAGGGGGATATTTTCAATAGCGTATTCAGCAGGGGAACCGTCAGGAGCCGTATAAATCCTGAAAATAGAAAAGTCACCAGTATGCCTTGGCCACATCCAGTTGTCGGTATCGCCGCCATATTTACCAATTGATGAAGGAGGTGCGCCTACAAGTCGAACATCTTTATAAACCTGGTAAATGAACATATAATATTCGTTGTCTTCAAAAAAACTTTTTATAACCACATTGTATTTTCCGTCCTCTGAATTTGCTTTGGTCATTCGCTTAATGATCATATCAGCAATTTCTTTTCTTTCCGAATAGCTCATCGTATCGTTTAACTGTGGGATGATGCTGTCGGTTATATCTTCCATCCTTACCAATATGGAGGCGGTGAGATCTTCATTCGGGAGTTCTTCGGAGCGGCTCATTGCCCAAAATCCATCGGCCAGGTAGTCGTGTTCAACTGAGCTGTGCTTTTGGATGGCATCATATCCGCAATGGTGGTTAGTAAATAAAAGCCCTTCTGATGATACGATTTCGGCAGTGCAGAAAAAACCTCTTGGTTTAGGGTTGTTCGACAAACCGACAATAGCATCTTTAAGGCTGGAATTGTTTACGCTGTATACTTCCTCAGCCGTTAGCTGCAAACCGAGTTTTTGCATATCAGTATAGTTCAGGCGATCAATAAACATGGGCAACCACATGCCTTCATCGGCCTTCAGCTGAATACCCTGCAATGTAAATAATACAACAAATAAAATGGCAATCTTTTTCATTTTTTCTTTTTTAAAATTAATTTGCGTTTATCTAACATAAAACATACCAAGAATTATAATTATAACACATACAATACATTGATAAAGAATATCTTAAGCATATTTTTCGTGTGTGTACAGTTTTGAACATGCTGGAAATAAAAATGAACACTGTTGAAAGAGCGAAAATAATAGTTTATTCTACAAGTTTTTGTAAGATATGCGAGTAAAAGTTTAAGGAACGTTATTAACCATGATTTGTTAACTTCTTGTTAAATAATGAGTAGAAAATAGAAGATTACAATACTATCTTTACAGGTATTAAAAAATAACCAAATTGGGTTATTTTATCAGGGAAATCGATTAAGTATCTTCTTACTCCACACTAGTCTTCTTAGCGTTGCTATTAAAAATAGGCACTGTGCTTGAGCTGAACAATTTTTCAAGTCTAGGTTAACAATGACAGGCTGTAGGGGCCTTGATTTGAAAGAATACAAAGCAAGCGGCAGGTAGACATTAGTTTGTTTGCCTGTTTTTGTTTTTATGGATGTCGTATTTTAGCCCGTTTTAATATGCACCATGAATACGATAAAAAGAACGCTTAATGATTCTCCGGTCGCACGCTGGGGAGTGCTCATCCTGGTTGGATTTATTCTTTCGGTAAATTATTATTTCTACGATGCCTTTTCCACCTTAAAAGACTTAATGACGAAAGAGTTTGGTTTCTCGAACACTGATTACGGACTGTTTGTGTCTTTTTATTCCATTCCGAATACTTTCCTGCTAATGGCCGTAATCGGAGGCATTATTCTGGATAAATTAGGCATACGCAGAACAGGTTTCGTGTTTGTTTTTTTTATGGCTTTCGGGGCTTTGTTAACAGCCTATGGTGCATCAGATGGCTACAGGGCTGGTGGATGGGGTTATTCATTTATGCAATCCATACTGCCCAATTATTCACCCGAACTTAAAATGATGCTGTTGGGCAGGTTCTTTTTTGGTCTTGGGGCCGAAACATCTATTGTTGTTGTTAGTAAAATCCTAGTAAAATGGTTTAAAGGAAAAGATTTGGCGCTGGCATTCGGACTAAAAGTAGGATTTGGCAGGTTTGGGACTTTTGCAGCCTTACAAATATCACCAGTAGTTGCCGAAGGAGGAGCACATCTGACAACAGCCATCTGGTTGGCAGCTGTTTTGGTATTAACCGGCTTATTGGCTTTTATAGTATATATGTTATTCGACCTCAAATTCGATAGAAATGCTGCTAAAACAACAGTAGCAGCTAAAATAGAACCCTTCAGAATAAAAGATCTGCTGGATTTATTTACCAATCGGGCCTATATTTATATTGCATTGATATGCGTTGCTTTTTATTCAGCTGTATTTCCATTCATGGCCTTTGCACCTGATTTCTTTTATCATAAATTTGGAATGACGTATGAAAAAAGTGGACAAATAGCATCGCTTCTACCATTGGGAACGCTGATCTTCACGCCATTATTTGGATTTTTGATTGATAGGAAAGGAAAAGCAGCAACAGCTATGATTTTTGGATCACTGGCTCTTTTTGTAGTTCACCTGGTATTTACTTTTACAGGTTTCCCCCCGTATTTGCCCATGCTGTTGCTCGGAGTCGCTTTTTCACTTGTGCCCGCTGCTATGTGGCCATCTATGGTTAAACTTGTAAAGGATAAGGAAATCGGCACAGCATATGGCTTGATGTATTCCATTCAAAACCTGGGCTTATGGGGCATACCAATCCTGGCAGGGATCATTCTGGATAAAACAAATCCGGGAAATCCCGAAACGCTTAATTACACTGGAACGATGATCATGTTCACCACCCTTGGACTCATCGGGCTATTGTTTGCCTTGTTGCTTAAACGTGAAAATAGAAAGAACCATTATGGGGTTGAATTGCCGCTCAATAAAAATTAATGGACTGTTCCGGTTTTCATGATTAACTTTGATACAAAAATTATAAATCTTTAAAGAATGAAAACAATTATTGTGATTATATCGTTAAGCTGTGGTTTAATATTTTCAAATATAAGCCATGCGCAGGAGTTCGTTTCTGAAGATCAGCAAGCTATTATGGATGTAATCCAGACGGCTTATGTGGAAGGTTTGCAAAACGAGGGAGATCTTGAAAAAGT
>PKSW01000360.1 GCA_002869465.1 Marinilabiliales bacterium | reverse complement strand
TCATTGAACATTGTTCCCATCACCAGATCATCAAACGCACTGTAGCTGAACATGGTTAGAATACCCCACTTATTATTGCTTACATTTACATCGGCATGTATAGTTCTTTCAACAGCGGCTGAAGAAAACCTGGCAAATGCATGACCACTGGCTTCCCATTTGTTACTATCTGTTAATACAGGATTCAATAAATGAATGTCAACAACGCCTCCCAAAGCATCACTGCCATATACATTGGTTCCCGGTCCGTAAATAACTTCAGCACTCTCAATGCTGTTTACATCAGCTTGAAGCACATTTTGCAAATTACCTCCTCTGTAAATGGCATTATTCATGCGGATGCCGTCTAGGGTGAAAAGAATTTTATTGGCTGCGAAACCCCTGATCATCGGGCTTCCTCCACCCAACTGGCTTTTCTGTATGAAAACACCGCTAGTTGATGTCAGCATATCTGCTGATGTTGCAGGATTTTCAAAGATGATATCTTTACTTTTTATAATATCAATACTATTGGGTACTTCATAAGTCTTCATTTCCCACCTGTTGGCTGAAACAACCACCTCTTCAAGGTTGATCAGTTTTTGATTCAGCGGAATTTTGAACCGCATATTCTCAATCATTAGCAGATCAAGTTTCAAATTATTATACGAAGGATGCTGAAAATGTATTTCATCAGTAGACGAAAAACCTTCCAGACGGGCAATACCTTGTTCATTTGAAAGAGCAGTGGCTGTATTTTCATCGTTATAAATAAGCACGTTTCCAACGGGTTCACCCGTCTGCTGGTCGTAAATAAAAACTGACTGAGCCTTCAAAACGATCGTCGCCGGTAAAAATAACAGGATGAACAATGATTTTCTGGATATCATCACCTAACACTTTTAAAAAATTCTTACTAAGCTTTATAACCTCGCTTCTTAGCAGCTTCTTCAAGTCGTTTCTGAAACCCCGATTTTTTCTTAGGTTTCTTTTTATTGGCTTGGATTTTTGCACGAAGCTTATCTTCGTCAATGGCATAACGGAATACAAACATCTGGCCAAACGTGATAATATTAGCTAGAAAATAATAATAACTTAAACCAGAAGCATAATCATTAAAAATACCCAGGAACATGATTGGCATAATATACATCATGGTCTTCATACCCGGCAACTGGTTGCTTTGCGCTCCCATCATCTGGTTGTTGAGATAAGTGTACATAATAGTTGAAACGGCCATTAAAAGGGTGAAAAGGCTCACATGATCGCCATAAAACGGTATTTCGAATGGCAGACTGGCGATCGAATCATAGCTGGATAGATCGTCGGCCCATAAAAATGGCTGTTGCCTCAATTCGATAGATGCCGGGAAGAACCGGAACATCGCAAAAAGAATCGGCATTTGTAACAACATGGGAACACAACCGGAAGCTGGGTTGGCACCTGCACTTTTGTACATGGCCATAACCGCCTGCTGCTTCTTCATGGCGTCTTCTTTCTTCGGATATTTCTTTGATATTTCATCAACCTCAGGTTTTAAAACCCGCATTTTTGCCGATGACATATAGGTTTTATAGGCAATAGGGAAAAGGGCAATTTTTAATAGTATCGTAAGGACGAGGATTACGATTCCATAATTCCATCCATATGCACCAAGCCAGTTAAAAACCGGGATTACAATGTATTGGTTGATCCATGCTAAAAGAAAGAAGCTCCAGCCGATTGGAATCTGACGTTCCAGTCCGAGATCATACTTTTTAAGCCTTGTAAATTTATTGGGGCCAAAGTAAAACGACATGGGTACATGGGTGCCACTATTATAGTTGTATGGAATTTCAAGATTCACATCCATACTTTTTAAGTACCTGGCACTTTCCGGATTTTCCTTCTCAATGGTTTCAAGTGTACCACTGCCAAAATAATTTTTTGCAATCAAAGTTGACGAAAAGAAACGTTGTTTGAACGAAACCCATTTTAGCCGGGTTTTTATTTGTTCCATATCGTCGTCAGTTTCCGATAGATAATCTACATCATCTTCAAAATGTTTGTAGTAAACGGTTGAGCCATTAAAGCGGTCAATGGTTTTTTCCTGTTGCCGTAAATCTGCATACCAATTCAGATTCATATAGCTGGATGTAGCCGAAATAACGCTTTCCATATTCACCATGTTGATGTCGAAATCAAACATGTAATCGTCACCCTTCAGCGTGTACAGGAATTCAATATAACGGGATGGATCTGTAATACCTTCTCCAGCATCGGTATAAAGCCGCATGCTGAAAATTAATACATTGTCACCCGATACAACCAAATGTTTGGAAGAGGTGTCAGCAGGCTGGAAAAAGAAATTTTGGGTATTGATGGCTTTCCGGTCGGCGAAAAATGACAAACCAAAACGTGTTGTTTCACTATTGAAAAGAATCAAAGGAAGCGAATCATAAGTTTCATATTGTTTAAGTCTGACATTTTTAATATATCCTCCCTTGTTCGATATCTCTAATTCAATTACGTCATTTTCAATGATGTAAAACGATTCATTTCCTATCGCTGCATTGGCAAAAACAGCATATTTACTTTGAAGTTGCTGATAATCTTGTGAACCCTCCAGCACAGTTTCTTCATACGGTTCGTTGGGTTGTTCAAGTTCCTTAACTGCGGTTTCAGCCTGGCTGTTGCGTATTGAATCCTGTATTCGTTGGATTCTTTGTTCCATACGTATAGAATCCTGAATACGTTGTTGTTTGGCTAACTCTTCTTGTGAAGGTGTCATCCATAACGTATAAGCAACCATAATTGCCCCGATAATGATGAACCCGATAATACTATTTCTATTCATTTTTTGCCTATTAAAACAGGTTTGCAAAGGTAGTTAGAAAATTGTAATAAATCTTTTTTGCGATAAAAGGAATTTATGCTTGACAAATTCAAAAAAAAGTAGTATTATTGTGATATCAAAATAATATCAATTAAATTTACATAAATGAAAGAAATAACACATTCTCCTTTTTCAGGATACCTTTTCATCCTGCTTGTTTTTCTGCTGATAGTGCCACCTATTATTGGCATTATTATGACCAAAATGATCTGGCTAATTGCTTTAATAGTAATAGGTGCTTTTTTGTTGCCGGGATTTGTGATTGTAAACCCCAATGAATCTTCGGTATTGGTTTTATTTGGCGCCTATAAAGGCACCATAAGGGAAAACGGATTCTGGTGGGTAAATCCATTCTTCACTAAAAAGAAGATATCCCTTCGTGCGCGCAACCTTGATAGTGATCCGATCAAAGTGAATGACAAGATCGGAAATCCAATTATGATAGGGGTCGTAATGGTTTGGAAAGTGAAAGAAACCTACAAGGCTGCTTTTGAAGTGGATGATTATGTTCATTTTGTAGATATCCAGAGTGAAGCGGCCATACGAAAGTTGGCCGGACATTTTCCATATGATGATTTTGAAGATCACGAGGCTGAAATTACACTCAGAAGTGGGGGAGAGGAAGTGAACCAGATGCTCGAAGATGAAATTTCAGAACGTTTGATGATCGCTGGTATTGAAGTAATGGAAGCGCGAATTAACTACATCGCCTATGCACAAGAAATTGCAGGAGCTATGCTGAAACGTCAGCAGGCAACAGCAATTGTAGCCGCTCGTTTTAAAATTGTTGAAGGTGCCGTAAGCATGGTTGAAATGGCTCTGGATGCACTAAAAGAGAAAGAAATAATTGAATTGGACGAAGAGAAAAAAGCAACAATGGTAAGCAACCTCTTGGTCGTTTTAACTTCTGATAAGGATGTTTCACCAATTGTTAATACGGGAAGTATTTATTAAAACGTGAAAATGACTTTTGAAGTCAAAAAAATATATATGGAAAAGAAATATTTTAAGGAAGAGCAGCGATTTTCAAACTTCTGGCTATATATATTTGTGACCATTGCTTTTACAATCGCAATATCACCAACAGCGGTAGCATTATACAGTCAACTTGTAATGGGTGTTCCCTATGGCGATGAGCCCACTTCTGACCAGGCACTGATGGTCCTTCTGTGTGTATTGTTGATTATGTATATGTTAACGCTGCTTTTATTCAATAAAATGAAATTGGTCATTGAAATAACTGGCGAAGGATTGCTTTTCAGGTATCCACCTTTTATTTTGAAATACAAGGTGGTATTAAAAGAAGAAATTGAAAAGTATAAAATTCGTAAATACAATCCCATAAGGGAGTATAGTGGTTGGGGCATCAGGTATAGCTGGGCAAAAGCTGGAAGAGCCTATAATGTAAAAGGAAATATCGGATTGCAATTGTACCTGATTGATGGTAAAAAGATTCTGTTTGGAACGCAGCGTGGTGATGCCATGCTCAGGGCCATGGATAAAATGATGAAGGAAAACGAACGTGAGTAAGAAAAAAGCATTTGTATTAAGGATTCAGCCTGAAATGATGGAGGCATTGGAGAAATGGGCTGCTGACGATTTTCGCAGCGTGAATGGCCAGATTGAATACCTGCTAAATGAATCGTTGAAGAAATCGGGCAGAAAGAAGAAAACGGATAAATGATTTTGTTTTTAACTATGAACAGATAAAAAGCAAGAGGTGATGAGGAGAAAAGGCGAAAAACGAGCAACCAGCAACCAGCAACCAGCAACCAATAACCATTAACCGATGTTGAATGATTATTTTTCTTGCTTATAATCGATAGCTGCTTTAATAAAATCGACAAACAAGGGATGAGGAAATCTAACGGTACTTTTATATTCGGGGTGAAACTGCACACCAACAAACCACGGGTGGTCTATTAATTCAATGATCTCTACAAGGTCTTCCTTCGGATTGATACCGGCCAGTCGCATGCCCGATTTTTCAAATTCTTCCCTGTATGCATTGTTGAACTCAAAACGATGCCGGTGACGCTCGCTTACCAAATCATTCTGGTAAGCCTTAAAAGCTTTTGAATTTTTATCCATCTTACACTCATATGCACCTAATCGCATAGTGCCTCCCATCTCTTCAATATCTTTCTGTCCTTCCATTAAATCAATAACGGGGTATGTTGTGTTCGGTTCAATTTCAGTTGTATGTGCGTCTTTGTGGCCAAGTACATTTCTTGAGAATTCTATGGCAGCACATTGCATGCCCAGACAAATCCCCAAAAACGGAATGCGATTTTCCCTTGCAAACCTGATGGCTTCAATTTTCCCTTCAATGCCTCTACCTCCAAAACCTGGAGCTACGAGGATGCCATCCATATCTTTCAATAATTTTTTTGCAGTCGCTTTTGTCACCTGTTCCGAATGGATCAGTTTGATGTTTACTTTACATTCGTTGGCCGAACCACCGTGAACAAATGCTTCATTGATGGATTTGTAGGCATCTTTTAATTCTACATATTTACCAACAAGAGCAATATCCACTTCGTATTTCGGATTTTTAAGTCGCTTGAGAAATTGCTCCCAATTGGCGAGATCGATTTCATTCGGAATTTTAGTTCGTGTTTTATTGAGAACAACGATATCCAGTTTCTCTTCTTTCATTAAGATGGGCACATCATAAATGGATTCGGCATCAATGGATTCGATGACAGACTCTTCAGTAACATTACAAAACTGGGCAATTTTAGTTTTAATACCATCACTAAGAACACGTTCTGTGCGGCAAACAATAATATCAGGTTGTACTCCCTGCTCCAACATCGTTTTTACGGAGTGCTGTGTCGGTTTTGTTTTAAGTTCACCGGCAGCTTTGAGAAAAGGCACTAATGTTAGATGCACCACGGCACAATCGTGACCCAGTTCCCACTTCATCTGCCGAACTGTTTCCACGAATGGAAATGATTCAATATCACCAACCGTTCCACCTATTTCAGTAATTACGAAATCATAATTGCCGGTTTCTCCCAATATCTGAACACTGCGTTTGATCTCATCCGTAATATGAGGAATCACCTGCACGGTAGTGCCTAAGTATTCTCCTTTTCTTTCTTTGGTGATCACATTCAGGTATATCCGTCCGGTTGTAACGTTATTGGCTTGCGAGGTGGGGGTACTTGAAAATCTTTCATAATGTCCCAGGTCAAGATCAGTCTCAGCGCCGTCTTCAGTTACATAGCATTCACCATGCTCGTAAGGATTAAGAGTGCCGGGATCAACATTGATGTATGGATCCAGTTTTTGTATGGTGACAGAAAACCCGCGTCCCTGAAGGAGTTTAGCGAGTGAAGCGGAGATGATCCCTTTTCCGAGTGACGATGAAACGCCTCCGGTTACAAAGATGTATTTTGCTTTTTTATTCATGGGTTTTGTATGCTACTTGAATAAAATAAGCATGCAAATAAACGATAAATAGTCCCTGATGCCTTCATAAAAGACTATTAATTGTTAACAATGTATCAAAAATTATTCAGGTATATGTTCCGTTTAAAATTGAGATTAATAATATGTTGGACGCTTTACATCACCCATCATTTTCGCTACCCTGATCACCTGTAAGGTGTAACCAAACTCATTATCATACCAGATGTATAAAACGATGTTCTTTTTATCTTCAGAAATTTTCGTAGCCAGGCTATCGAAAACTGCAGTTGCAGGCTCGCCAATAAAATCAGAAGAAACGGCGTCAAT
>PKSW01000209.1 GCA_002869465.1 Marinilabiliales bacterium | reverse complement strand
TTAAGTGCCGTATTTGTAAGTCCTCTCAGGGTGCCACAGTCCTCAATGTTAATGACCACATCCTGTGCCACATCAACGAGGCGCCTGGTGAGGTAACCGGCATCAGCTGTTTTCAAAGCGGTATCAGCCAAACCTTTACGTGCACCGTGTGTCGAAATAAAATACTCAAGAACAGTCAATCCTTCTTTAAAGTTAGAAAGAATCGGGTTTTCGATAATCTCACCTCCGGTAGCACCTGATTTCTGTGGTTTCGCCATCAATCCCCTCATTCCCGACAACTGACGAATCTGTTCTTTAGAACCACGGGCACCTGAATCCAGCATCATATATACAGGATTGAAACCCTGGTCGTTCTTTGACAACTCCTGCATCAAAGTGTTGGTAAGATGCGAGTTGGTATGTGTCCAGATATCAATAATCTGATTATATCTTTCATTATTGGTGATGAATCCCATGTTATAATTGCTCAACACTTGTTCAACCTCAGCATTGGCGTCCTCAATCAGTTTTGTTTTAATTTCAGGAACCAGCACATTGCCCAGGTTAAATGACAATCCACCTTTGAATGCCATGTTAAAACCAAGGTTTTTAATGTCATCAAGGAATTTGGCTGTTGTGGCAGTTCCTGTAACTTTCAGGATCTCACCGATAATATCACGTAACGCTTTTTTGGTGAGCAACTGATTGATATAACCGTATTCTTTGGGCACAAATTCATTGAAAATAACCCTTCCTACAGTGGTTTCAATCATCCTGTTCACAATCTGACCACCTTCTTTAACATCAACTTTTACGTTAATGATCGCATGCAGATCAACGCTCTTTTCATTATAAGCGATGATGACCTCTTCGGCTGAATAAAAATGCATACCTTCACCTTTCACAGGGCTTTCGGGCGTATTCTTCCGGGCTTTGGTAATATAATACAATCCAAGAACCATGTCCTGAGAAGGTACTGTAATTGGTGCACCATTAGCAGGATTCAGAATATTATGTGAAGCCAGCATCAGAATTTGGGCTTCCAGTACAGCCGCATTTCCTAAAGGAACGTGAACCGCCATCTGGTCACCGTCAAAGTCGGCATTGAATGCAGTACAAACCAGTGGGTGAAGGTGAATAGCTTTACCTTCAACCAATTTGGGTTGGAAAGCCTGAATACCCAATCTGTGCAGGGTAGGAGCACGGTTCAGTAATACCGGATGACCTTTTAGGATGTTTTCTAAAATATCCCATACAACTGAATCCTTTCTTTCAACTATTTTTTTAGCTGACTTAACCGTTTTAACAATACCGCGTTCAAGTAGTTTCCTAATGATGAACGGTTTAAATAATTCAGCCGCCATATCTTTGGGCAAACCACATTCGTTTAATTGCAAATCAGGACCCACAACAATAACAGAACGGCCTGAATAATCGACACGTTTACCAAGTAAGTTCTGACGGAACCTTCCTTGTTTTCCCTTCAAACTGTCACTGAGTGATTTTAAGGGCCTGTTTGAATCAGTTTTAACAGCACTTGATTTTCTGGAATTGTCAAGTAATGAATCCACTGCTTCCTGGAGCATACGTTTTTCATTACGCATGATCACGTCAGGTGCTTTGATCTCAATCAATCTTTTCAACCGGTTGTTTCTGATAATAACTCTACGGTACAGGTCATTTAAGTCAGATGTTGCAAAACGGCCGCCATCCAAAGGTACAAGTGGCCTTAGTTCAGGTGGAATTACCGGGACAATCTTAACAACCATCCATTCTGGACGATTATCCGCTCTTTTTCTTGCATCGCGGAAAGATTCAAAAACCTGAAGTCTTTTCAATGCTTCTGCTTTACGCTGCTGTGATGTTTCGGTATTTGCTTTATGACGTAATTCGAATGAAATCTGATCCAGATCCAATCGTGATAATAAAACCTGGATGGCTTCAGCACCCATTTTTGCAATGAACTTATCCGGATCATTATCATCCAGGTATTGATTTTCAGGAGGGAGTGTTTCGAGAATATCAAAATACTCTTCTTCGGTCAGAAAATCCATGTAATTAATACCGTCGGCAGCCTTTACGCCCGCGTTGATAACTACATATCTTTCATAATAAATGATCGTTTCAAGTTTTTTTGTTTGAAGTCCGAGCATGGCACCTACCTTATTGGGAAGTGAACGGAAGTACCAGATATGAACTACCGGTACAACAAGCTCAATATGTCCCATTCTTTCACGACGGACCTTCTTTTCTGTAACCTCAACACCACAGCGGTCGCAAACGATGCCTTTATATCTAATCCTCTTATATTTACCACAATGACATTCGTAATCCTTGATAGGTCCGAAGATTCTTTCACAAAACAATCCATCTCTCTCCGGTTTGTAGGTACGATAGTTAATGGTTTCAGGCTTTAACACTTCACCATGCGACCGGTCAAGAATGGACTCGGGCGAGGCAAGGCTAATGGTAATTTTATTAAATGTGTTCGGTATTTTGCTGTCTTTTCTGAAAGCCATATAGCTTAAATTATTTAATTTTATTAAATGAAGTATTAGTCAAAACTGAGTTCCAGGCCTAAACCTCTTAACTCATGTACTAGCACATTAAATGATTCAGGAACATTAGGCACAGGCATTACTTCACCTTTAACGATGGTTTCGTATGCTTTGGCTCTTCCTGTTACATCATCCGATTTTACGGTTAGTATTTCCTGCAGGATGTTAGCAGCTCCAAATGCTTCCAGCGCCCAAACCTCCATCTCACCAAATCTTTGACCACCAAACTGAGCTTTACCACCAAGTGGTTGTTGCGTAATAAGTGAATAAGGTCCAATGGAACGAGCATGCATTTTATCATCCACCATATGGTGCAGTTTCAGCATGTAAATATAGCCGACAGAAGCAGGTTGGTCGAATTTTTCGCCGGTGCCACCATCATACAAATACGTACTTCCATTTTCAGGTAATTTGGCCTGTTTCAGGTAATCGTTTATCTGATTAACAGAGGCACCATCAAAAATAGGAGTAGCGAACTGTAAGTTGAGGCGTTTTCCGGCCCAGCCCAATACTGTTTCATAGATCTGTCCCAGGTTCATTCGCGAGGGCACACCCAGCGGATTTAAAACAATGTCAACCGGTGTTCCGTCTTCGAGGAAAGGCATGTCTTCTTCACGCACAATTCGTGCAACAATACCTTTGTTACCGTGACGGCCCGCCATCTTATCACCTACTTTCAGTTTCCGTTTTTTTGCTATGTAAACTTTAGCCATCTGAACGATACCACTTGGCAGATCATCACCTACGGATGCTACAAACTGCTTACGGTTGAAAACACCCAACAACTCTTTATACTTGATATTATAGTTGTTGATTAACGTTTTGATCAGTTCATTCTTTTCCTTATCAGTAGTCCATTTATCAGGATTTACATTGATATAATCCAGACTGTTCAGAATTTTCTGCGTGAATTTGGTTTTGGTAGGTACAACGCGCTCTCCATAGTTATTATAAACACCCTGTGAAGTACGGTTACCCACTAAAACGATCAGTTTTTCAACCAATCTGGATTTCAGTTCATCGAAATAACCATTGTATTCTGTTTCAAGTGCCGCCAGAATATCCTTCTCTTTTACTTTGGATTTCTTATCCTTGATTGCTCGTGAGAAAAGATTCTTTGATATAACCACACCTTTCATAGATGGTGGTGCTTTTAATGATGCATTTTTCACATCACCTGCTTTATCACCAAAGATCGCCCTGAGCAATTTTTCTTCAGGGGTTGGATCACTTTCACCTTTGGGTGTAATTTTTCCGATAAGAATGTCACCTTCTGAAACCTCGGCACCGATCCGGATCAAACCGTTTTCATCTAAATCCTTAGTCGCTTCGGCACTTACGTTTGGAATATCGTTGGTGAGTTCTTCGATACCCCTTTTGGTATCTCTTACCTCCAATGTGAACTCTTCGATATGTACCGAAGTAAATAAGTCTTCTTTTACGATTCTTTCTGAAATTACAATGGCATCCTCAAAGTTATAACCTTTCCAGGGCATGAATGCCACCATCAGGTTTCTTCCAAGAGCCAATTCACCATTTTTGGTGGCATATCCTTCGCAAAGCACCTGTCCTTTGTTAACTTTATCGCCTTTCTTAACGATCGGACGCAGGTTGATAGATGTATTCTGGTTGGTCCTTTTAAATTTTGTCAGATAGTAATCTTTCACATCATTCTCAAAACTTACCAGCGTTTCTATCTCGTTCCTGTTGTACCTGATGGTGATCTTGTTGGCGTCAACATATTCAATTATGCCTTCACCTTCGGCAGAAAGCAGTACTCTGGAGTCGATGGCCACATTGGATTCAATACCGGTACCAACAATCGGAGCTTCAGCATTCAGCAATGGAACTGCCTGGCGCATCATGTTCGATCCCATCAATGCACGGTTGGCATCATCATGTTCCAGGAACGGAATCAATGAAGCCGCGATGGATGCGATCTGATTTGGCGCGATGTCAATTAAAGCCACTTCTTCGCGAGGTGTTATCGGGTAATCCGCCTGGTAACGAACCTTCACTTTTTCATTGACAAACTGACCTTTGTCGTCAACAACTGTATTGGCCTGCGCGATAATTTTATCTTCTTCCTCTTCGGCACTCAGGAAAATCGGATCAACTTTGTAATTAATCTTACCTTGTTCAACAGCCCTGTATGGCGTTTCGATAAATCCAAGTTTATCAATCTTTGCATATACACAAAGTGATGAGATCAGTCCGATATTCGGCCCTTCAGGTGTTTCAATGGTACATAACCTGCCATAGTGGGTGTAATGTACGTCACGTACTTCAAATCCGGCTCTTTCCCTTGAAAGTCCACCAGGTCCCAATGCTGAAATACGCCTTTTGTGCGTTAATTCGGCCAATGGATTGGTTTGATCCATGAACTGAGAAAGCTGGTTGGTGCCAAAGAATGAGTTAATGACAGATGACAAAGTTTTGGCATTAATCAGGTCCATGGGTGTAAATACTTCGTTATCCCTCACGTTCATTCTCTCACGGATGGTACGTGCCATACGTGCAAGGCCCACGCCGAATTGGTTATACAATTGTTCTCCAACCGTACGAACCCTCCTGTTACTCAAGTGGTCAATATCATCAACGATGGTTTTGTTATTTACAAGTTTGATCAGGTGATGAATAATGAGAATGATATCTTCCTTGGTCAGTACCCTTACATCCGAAGATGTATCCAGGTTTAATTTCTTATTGATCCGGTATCTTCCAACTTCACCGAGGTCATATCTTTTATCAGAAAAGAAAAGCTTTTCAAATATCCCCCTGGCTGTTTCCTCATCCGGAGGAAGTGCATTTCTTAACTGGAAGTAGATATACTCGACCGCTTCTTTTTCAGAGTTGGTCGTATCTTTTTGAAGGGTATTGAAAATAATCGAGTAGTCAGCCAGGTTTGGATCATCTTTATGAAGCAATACGGTTTTCACACCGGCGTCAATAATCTGGTCGATATGCTCTTTTTCAAGAACAGTTTCTCTTTCGATAATAACATCATTACGTTCGATGGTAACAACTTCACCTGTATCTTCATCAACAAAATCTTCAAACCAAGAGCGAACTACCCTTGCGGCAAGTTTACGACCCAATACCCTTTTCAGGCTGGCTTTGTTTACTTTAACTTCTTCGGCTAGGTTGAAGAGTTCTAAAATATCTTTATCACTTTCGTAGCCGATG
The DNA here is from genome assembly GCA_002869465.1 of Marinilabiliales bacterium. GTDB lineage: Bacteria > Bacteroidota > Bacteroidia > Bacteroidales > F082 > UBA4459. Next base: position 910 of record PKSW01000209.1, on the reverse strand, counting down.
GCACGTAAAAGTGTTGTAACAGGCATTTTCTTTTTCCTGTCGATATAAGCGTACATCACGTTATTGATATCCGTTGAAAATTCCATCCAGGAACCTTTAAACGGAATAATTCTCGCTGAATACAATTGTGTACCATTCGCATGCCTGTGGTGCCCGAAAAATACACCGGGCGACCTGTGTAACTGCGATACAACAACACGCTCAGCACCATTCACAACGAAGGTACCACGAGGTGTCATATAAGGTATCATTCCCAGGTACACATCCTGCACGATGGTTTCGAAATCTTCGTGGTCAGGATCGGTACAATAGAGTTTTAATTTAGCTTTGAGAGGTACACTGTAGGTTAATCCGCGCTCAAGGGTTTCTTCGATTGAGTAACGGGGAGGATCAACAAAGTAATCCAAAAATTCGAGAACAAAATTATTTCTCGCATCCGTGATTGGAAAATTTTCAGCAAATACCCTGAAAAGTCCTTCATTTTTTCTGTTTTCAGGATTTGTTTCGAGTTGAAAGAAGTCCTGAAATGATTTGAGTTGGATATCCAAAAAATCTGGATAAGGTAACTGATTTTTTGTTGATGCGAAACTGATTCTTTCGGTTTTAATTTCAGCCAAGGCGAATAGTTTTAAAGTTTAAAATATTCTGGTTTTTATATCCAGAAAAATAGAAAGAATAATGTATAAGAACATATAGGTGCAACCCCTACTCCATATTTTAGTTAGGAATAGAGGTTGCAACTTTAGGTTGTAAAAAATTACTTTACCTCCACTTCAGCGCCAGCTTCTTTAAGCTGTGCTTCTAATGCATCGGCTTCGTCTTTTGAAACGCCTTCTTTTATAGCTTTTGGAGCAGAATCAACTAGTTCTTTTGCTTCTTTAAGTCCTAAACTGGTTAATTCTTTCACCAG
>PKSW01000200.1 GCA_002869465.1 Marinilabiliales bacterium | reverse complement strand
GTTTAAGGAGTGCCGGTTTTTTTGAAATTCACGAACTTGTGCATGACACCCAACCCAGCCTGGAGCAATTGAAAAAATTGGTCAACTTTGGCAAATACATGGTGGGTATTATCATTAAAGAAGGTGCTTCAGAAGCATTAAGAAATAAGATCAGGTGCGAGATACAGCAAATGTTTCCGCAAGAAGAAGGTGATTTATTTTCTCCGCCACCAGACCCTGATAAACCCTATCCGGAAATTGACATCTATTTTGATCCCATAACGCAACCTACTTTCAAACATGCTGTTAAAAGCGCTCTGAATGAATTTACCTATGCTGTCGAGGCAAAAATGATCATGGGCATATATGCTCAAATGTTGAATGATATCGTGGGCATTGAGTTAAACCGGTCGGGTAATTTCAAAAACATGATCAATTTGAACGAGCAATATGCCGGTAACCGTAAAAAAATTATTGTCCCCAATGCGGTTCAGCATAATGTGCCTGCCTGGACCATATTTGCCATGTTTTTCATCGTGATACCGCTGGCAGGAAATATCATTAAAGAAAGGGAAAGTGGTATGTCGCTAAGGTTGCGTACCATGCCGGGCTCCAACCTTGCCGTTATTTTCGGAAAAGCGAATGTGTATTTTATGGTTGGAATATTGCAGGCGGTTTTCATGCTGTTGATCGGTGTTTTCGTCCTGCCAATGGTGGGTATGCCGGCCCTCGAACTGGGTTCAAGCATATTAGCTCTATTGTTGGTGACCATTTCCATTTCCCTTGCAGCTTCGGGATATGGCATCTTAATCGGGACCATTTCCACATCTCAGGAACAATCATCCATTTTTGGCTCTATTTCGGTAGTAATACTGGCCGCGATTGGTGGTATTTGGATACCCACATTCATGATGTCCGAAAAAATGAATATTCTAAGTAAACTATCACCGCTCAATTGGGGACTGGATGCCTACTATGATATTTTTCTAAGAAATGCGGACGTATCAGATATCCTGATTTATATCCTTCCGCTGCTTTTATTCGCTTTGGGTTGCATCCTGGCTTCCTGGCTTTACAACAGGTATAAAACCTCAAATTAAATATTGTAAAGATTTTATCAGATTTCATGAACACTTTATAGCACTTTGTTGTTATTAGTTTTACGGTTGCCCGCTAAATACTTACCTTTGCACCCTTATATTGAAACAACCCAACATGAGTAACCAATTAAAAGACAGAACCGAAGTTAAAGTCCGTTTTGGAGAAGTGGATTCGATGGGGATTGTCTGGCATGGCAACTACGTAAAATACATTGAAGAAGGCCGTGAATCATTCGGAAAAAAATACGGCATCTAATATCTTGACATATATGCCAATGATGTAATGGCGCCAGTTGTTAATATGCAAATTGATTTTAAAAAGCAGGTGCAATACGGTGATATTCTTATTGTAGAAACAGAATTTATTAACACCATGGCAGCTAAGATCATATTTCGATTTAAAATTTTCAGAAAGTCAGACAATGAATTGGTAGCAACTGCCGAAAGCACACAGGTGTTTATTGATTTGAACCGTGAAATGTTATTATACCCACCCGCATTTGTACTCGATTGGAAAAAGAAAGTCGGATTAACCGGATAATTGATACATATGGCATTTTTCGTAGCTGATAATATTATATCTCCTCTGGGTTTTAAAACTGCCGATAATTTTCATGCATTAGCAAAAGGTTATACCGGAATTGATATGATAAACGACACCAAAATCTATCCTGAAGCTTTTCCTGCAGCCATGATCAATTCAAATAATCTGGATGATGCTTTTATCGAATTAGCATCGAAAGAAAAATATACCCGCCTTGAAAAAATGTTGATCCTTTCGATAAAAGATGCACTGGATAAAACAAAAATTGATCCGACATCCGCAAGAACCGGCATAGTGCTGTCAACTACCAAGGGAAATATTGACTTGATGGCATCCGATCGGCAAAATTCATTTGAAAAAAATCGGGTATTGCTTTGGAAACTTGGCGAAGTAATTTCTCATTATTTCGGTAACCCCAACCAAACGATGGTGCTTTCCAATGCATGTATTTCCGGTGTCCTTGCCATACAGGCAGCAGCTATGCTCATCCAGGTGGGTAAATTTGATCATATGATTGTGACCGGTGGTGATATTGTTTCACGATTTGTTGTCAGCGGTTTTATGTCTTTTTTGTCTTTAAGCCCGAAAGCATGTAAACCCTTTGACAAGGACCGTGATGGCCTGTCACTCGGTGAAGCAGCGAGCACTATTATTTTAAGTAAAGACATTACAGGAAAAGACGATATTAAATTCTTGGGAGGCGCTTCTGCCAATGACGCCAACCACATTTCAGGACCTTCCAGAACCGGCGAAGGATCATATATCGCCATAAAAAAAGTATTGGAAGAAGCAGGCATTTCACCCGGTCAAATAGATCATATTTCAGCGCATGGAACCGCTACTCCCTATAACGACGAAATGGAAAGTATCGCCATCGACAGACATCATTTGAATGAAGTCCCGGTGAATAGTTTGAAAGGGAGTTTTGGACATACACTTGGCACAGCGGGGCTCGTTGAAACGGCTATTTTGCTTGAAGAAATGAGACAAAACACCCTGTTGAAAACAACAGGATTTTCAGAATTGGGGGTGTCAAGGAAAATCAATGTTATTAGTAAAACCACCAACAAAGAATTAAATACCTGTTTAAAAATGGCATCAGGTTTCGGGGGAAGTAATGCGGCCATGATCATTCAGAAAGCGTGATGGAACAGTTGACAATAAAGACATATTGCCATATTAAAAACAACCGTATTTGCATCAACGGAGAACTTGCTTTTGAATACCCGGAAGCTAGCAGCATGCATGATTTTCTTAAAAAAGCATTCAAACATTTTAAACCGGGTTATGCCAAGTTTTATAAAATGGACGATATCAGTAAACTTGGTTTTTTAGCATCAGAAGTTTTGCTGCAGGATAAACCTTATCTTGCATATCAACCTGAAGATACAGGCATTGTTATAAGCAACTCGCAATCAACACTGTTAACAGATGCGGAATTCCAGGCTTCCATTCAGGATGATACGAATTTTTATCCGAGTCCGTCGGTGTTTGTATACACACTTCCTAACATTATGATAGGTGAAATTTCCATCAGACATGGTTTTAGGGGTGAAAATGCTTTTTATATTTTTGAAAACTTTAATGCAAATTTTATCGCTGATTACATCAATCAGTTATTTTTGTCGCATAAATTAAAAGCCTGCATCGGGGGATGGGTGGATCAGTCGTCTGAAAATTACGAAGCCTTTATTTACTGGGCAGATAATAAGAAAGATGCTCCACTGGCAATTGAACACACGGCTAAAGAAATAGAACGCTTATACAATTTAATACGATAATACATGGAAGAATTGATACAAAAGTTGAAGGTACAGATCATCGAGCAATTAAACCTTGAGGATATGGAACCGGACGATATTGACGAAACTGATCCTTTATTTGGAAATGGATTGGGTTTGGATTCGATAGATGCGCTGGAACTCATCGTGTTGTTGGAAAAGGAGTATGGTATCAAAATTGAAAACCCAAAAGACGGCCAGAAAATATTTTACTCGATCAAAAGCATGGCCGAATTCATCAAAAGTCATCAAAAATAATTCTTACCTATGTCATCTCCCATTGTTGTTACCGGCATCGGAATTATATCATCCATTGGTAATAATTTAAAGGAGACAACCCATGCTTTACTGCATATTCAAAGCGGGATCAAGCCGGTTTCCATACTCAATACGCGCCATGCGGCAGATTTTGTATTAGGAGAAGTAAAAAAAACGCAGGAAGAATTAAACCAGTTAGCAATTGCTGACCATACAAAGCCCTGGACCCGTACCGCCTTATTGGGGCTGATTGCTGCCAGGGAAGCCATGCAGGATGCCCGGTTAGACCTTTCAGATGTATACAAAACAGGAATTGTTTCTGCTTCTACCGTTGGCGGTATGGATCGAAGCGAATTATTTTACAAAGATTTTATCGGCGAAGCCCAACACAAAGAATTCATCGACACCCACCATGCCGGGGATCATACTGAGAAAATTGCCGAAACCCTGGGTATAAATGATTATCTGACCACCATCAGTACGGCTTGTTCTTCATCATTAAACAGTATTATGTTCGGGACACGACTGCTGAAAAACGGTGTGCTCGACCAGGTGCTGGTGGGAGGTTCCGATGCCCTGTCTAAATTTACCCTCAATGGTTTCAACACACTGATGATACTCGACAAAGAACATTGCCGTCCCTTTGATGAAAGCCGAAGAGGTCTAAACCTGGGCGAAGGTGCTGCCTACCTGGTACTCGAAAGAGAGGAGGAAGCTATCAAGCAGGGGAAACAGATATATGCTTATTTATCAGGTTACGCCAATGCCAATGATGCTTTTCACCAGACCGCTTCATCAGAGGAAGGAGATGGCCCTTACTTGGCCATGAAACTGGCCATCGAAAAAGTGGGGTTAAACCCGGAGGATATTGACTATATCAATGTGCACGGTACTGGCACCGATAATAACGACCTGACGGAAGGTATTGCTATGAAACGGCTTTTTGGAGATAAACTTCCGCCTTTCAGCTCTACCAAGGCTTTCACCGGGCATACGCTGGGAGCCGCCGGTGTAATCGAATCCGTTTTTTCAATCATTGCTTTGCAGGAACAGAAATTGCTGCCGAATATTAATTTTAAGAATGTCATCCCGGAAATCAATCTTATTCCCGTGACCCAAGTTAAAGATGCCAAATTACGGCATGTCCTTACCAATTCTTTTGGCTTTGGTGGTAACGATTCTTCCGTTGTTTTTTCGTCACATGAAGCAACTGCGTCATGAAAGCGTATATCAATGGCATCGGTGCGGTAAGTCCTCAAAATACATTAGGCAAAGAACATTTTTTGGATGATGTAACAGCTGTTGAAGAACGCTATTTACAAATCCTGAAACCAGATTACAAAACTTATATAGATCCCAAAGTCTTGCGCCGGATGAGCAAGATCGTCCGTATGTCAATAGTGGCTGCCAGAACAGCTTTGGATGAAGCCGGCATTGCAAAACCTGATGCGATCATCACCGGAACAGGCATGGGCTGCCAGGCGGATACCGAAAAGTTTTTGAATGCGGTGCTTGATAATGATGAAGCTTTATTGAATCCAACGGCATTCATACAATCGACACACAATACCATGGGTGCGCAGATCGCCCTGATGCAAGCCAATAACCATTATAACCTCACCTTTGTGAACCGGGGTTTCTCCTTTGAAAGTGCTTTACTCGACGGCCTTATGCTGCTCAACGAAGGTGAAGTACTAAACCTGCTGCTGGGAGGAATTGATGAGATAACAGATGAAAGCTGGCTAATCTCCACCAAAAACGACATGTACAAAGTGGAGCCACTGAATAATCTGAACTTACTTAATGACAGACAAACGGGGGGGCTGTCAGGTGAAGGTGCCAATTTTTTCGTGCTTTCCAATCAAAAAGGAATTGATACCTATACCCGCATATCTGGCATAGAAACATTTTATAAGCCTAAAAACAGTGGTATTATCCAGGAAAAGATCAGCAATTTTTTAAAGAAGCACGAGTTAGATTTAAAAGATATTGACCTGGTAATATTAGGCTATAATGGAAACCCGTTGTTAGATACAGTCTATTCAGAGATTGAAAACCGCTTATTTATATATCAACCCACCGCATATTTCAAGCATTTAAGTGGCGAATATGATACCGCTGTTTCTTTTGCTGTTTGGCTGGCGGCTAAAATAATTAAAACAGGCATCGTACCTGAAGTCGTGCAGAAGAGAAAATATACCGGACGGGCTCCAAAAAACGTGCTCATCTTTAATCATGTAAGAAATATTTACCACAGCCTGATCTTATTGCAACAAGCTTAATATGCTCATTGATGACTTTTACCATATTACTGAACTGAAGAAAACTGAAGATACAATTCAGGCAGAAATCCATCTGAACCCAGATCATGCGCTTTACAAAGGCCACTTCCCACAACAGGCCGTTGTTCCGGGGGTAATGCAAATACAAATCGTCAAAGAAATATTGGTGGCAGAGTTAAAACAGGAATTACTGATTCGTGAAGTTATGGTTGCTAAATACTTCAGACCCATTACACCAAAGGAAAATCTTGTTCTACATATCAATATCGCATATAAACTTTCTGAAACCAGTGATTACATGATCGATGCATCCATTGTAAAGGCTGATAATACCTTCGCGAAAATAAAGGCAAAACTTTCTTTAGCAGTGAAATAAGATATAGAAAATCCAATTTATTTTTTAGCGGGATTTCTTGGAAGTTGATAAAAAAATTATTTACATTTGCACCTCCATTTTTGATAGCAGTTTTATCATGAATGTGAAATGCGGGAATAGCTCAGTTGGTAGAGCACGACCTTGCCAAGGTCGGGGTCGCGGGTTCGAGTCCCGTTTCCCGCTCACAAAATCCCGATCCCGAACTATCGGGTAAGGGATTTTTTCTTTGACATCATGCTCGAGTGGTGGAATCCTGCCTGCCGGCAGGCAGGTGATAGACACGTCCGTACGGATGACCATTGCGAGCGCAGAGTTAGAAAGTTCTTAAAGATATTTGCTCGAGT
>PKSW01000067.1 GCA_002869465.1 Marinilabiliales bacterium | reverse complement strand
GGATTAAATAACAGAATTCCCTCTGATTTTGCAGGTTTAATAGCATCAAAATAGGTAACGTCTAAGTTGATGTCTTTATGCAAACCAGCATTCTTTACGTTTACTTTAGCTATATTTATGGCTTTCTTTGATCTGTCTGAAGCATATATTTCACACTCAATCTCCCCTATTTTCTCATCAGCTTCTTTCTTAATATTTTCCCACAAGACAGTATCAAATCCTTCCCAATTCATAAACGCAAAACGCTTCCGGTAATAACCCGAAGGAATCTTCATGGCCTTCATAGCTGCTTCAATGGCAATAGTCCCCGAACCACACATGGGATCGTAAAAATCTTTCTCTCCATTCCATCCAGTCAGTGCGATTAAACCCGCCGCCAACACCTCGTTAATAGGCGCCTTATCAGCTTCAATACGGTAACCTCTTTTGTGCAATGACTCGCCTGAACTGTCAAGCGAGATCGTACAAACATTATCATTAATATGTACGTCGATATAAATATCCGCATCATCCATGGCAACCCATGGTCTTTTCCCTGTTTTATCCCTGAACTGATCCACAATGGCATCTTTCGTTCTTAAGGCAACAAACTGCGAATGATCCAACTCCGAGTTAAAAACATGTGCGTTTACCTTAAAGGTTTGATCCAAGTTAAAAATATCCTCCCAATTGATCTTTCTTACCTTTTCGTATAATTGGTTATCATCACCCACTTCAAAAACGCCGATAGGTTTCAGCACCCGGATGGCTGATCGGACCAAGTAGTTGGCTTTGTATAAAACAGTATGATCGCCTCTGAATGAAACACCTCTGTGAATCACTTCTACATCATCCGCTCCGATTTCTGTTAATTCCTTAAGTAACACCTGCTCAAGTCCTGCAAATGTTTTGGCGATATAATCAAATCCCAATTTGAATTCTTTCAGGTCAGTCATAAGCTGCAAAATTAACTATTTTAGCAAGGCTTATATATGAACATATTATTATTTACAGCTTATGACAATTAAAGAAGCTCAACAACGGGTTGATGAATGGATTGGCAGCACAGGTGTGCGTTATTTTAACGAACTGACGAACATGGCCATCCTTACCGAAGAGGTTGGTGAAGTGGCTCGGATCATATCAAGGAAATACGGCGAACAATCTTTTAAAGATAAAGAAGATGAAGCTGGCCTCGCTGATGAACTTGCAGACGTTTTTTTCGTGCTGATATGCCTGTGTAACCAAACAGGTGTTGATCTGACTGCAGCGCTTAAAAAAAACCTGCAAAAAAAAGAAGTCCGTGATAAAAACAGGCATAAGTCGAATACTAAATTGAAATAATGCAAGTTTTTACAATAAAACCATTCAAAAAGAAGCAGCAAATTTGAAAACCAATAAACCCAGATAATGTTCCGTCAATTCATTTTTATCTTTTTTATTCTTTTTATTATTAATGAAGGCATTAGCCAATCATTAGTAATAGAAGGTATTGTACGAGATAAGAACAGCAGGGAACCACTTGCCTTCGTGAATATTATAGCGGAGAAAACCAAAACAGGGGTAACAACGGATATTGACGGTAAATTCTCCATCAGGGTAGATCAAAAAGAATGTTGCCTGAATTTAACCTATGTGGGCTATGAATCTTATCAACACAATATTGATTTCACTGCTAAAAGCCAGCGCATATTTCTCAGTCCCAAACTTTATCAATTGGACGAAGTGGAGGTTTTTCCAGGAATCAATCCAGCACATCGAATTATCAAAAATGTAGTAGATCATCGGAATGAGAATAATCCTGAAAAACTGGATGCATTCACGTACACTTCTTATGATAAAATGGTTGTTACTGTTGACGCCGACTCGCTCATGCTTAAAGATACTTCATTGCTTGATACGACCCAGCGTACTGTAAAAGAATTCCTTGACAAACGTGATATTTTCCTGATGGAAACGGTTACCGAACGAAAATATATGTCACCCGGTTTAAACCAGGAAAATGTATTGGCCACAAGGGTCTCAGGATTTAAAGATCCGCTGATTGCTTTCATGATATCGCAGATTCAATCCACTTCATTTTATGATGAACTCATTCAGATAGCCGGTAAAAAATACATCAATCCCATTAGCAAAGGGAGTACAAATAAATACTTCTTTTTAATTGAAGACACCACTTATAATGAACGGGGTGACAGCATTTTTAGCATTTCATTCCGGCCCATGATAAATACCAAATTTGATGGTTTGCAAGGATTCCTTTATATTAATTCATATAAATGGGCCATTCAGAATGTAAAAGCACAACCCCCTGATGACAGCACAGGAATTGTGATCAAAATTCAACAGGCCTATGAATTGTTAGAGGATCAATGGTTTCCAACGCAATTGAACACCGACATCATTTTTACGAATTTCGCTGCCAGCACCGGACAAGGTGATTCATATGCACTGGTAGGTAAAGGCAGAAGTTACATTAGGGACATTAACCTGAATCCTGATATTAAGAAAAATGATTTTGGCTACCATGAAGTGGAAATTGAATCGGATGCTGCTAAAAAGAAGGGCGAATTTTGGGATGAGTATCGTATTGACAGTTTAACGGAAAGAGAATTAGAAACGTATCGTTTCATTGATTCGATAGGCAATGAAGCAAATTTTGACAGGATGGCCTCGATTGCACAAACTTTACTTTCAGGAAGAATACCTGTAGGATTTGTCGACATTGACCTCAACAGAATTGCCCATTATAACAGGTATGAAGGATTTTACCTGGGCATTGGATTACATACGAACGACAGGGTATCAAAGAAATTTAAAACGGGTGGATTTTGGGGTTATGGATTCGGTGATAAAAGAGCCAAATATGGGATGGATTTTAGCATAAACGTTCATAAAAGATCCGAATCTGTTATTCGTATTGATGCCTATAACAAAGTGACTACAAGTGGCAGTGTGAATTTTTTTGATGATAAATACCAGGCCTGGAGCCCCAGCAATTTTTATGAATTTTTTGCCAGCCGCATGAATATTACTATTGGAGGCGAACTATCTTATACTTTCAGGGTGAAACCACTCCGCGATTTTAAATGGAATATTGGCTTGCAGATGCAGGAGAAAAAGGCTTATCAGGAATACTATTTTACAAGCCCTGATATTGATGCAGGTGCACCCCAAACCATATTTGATTTTACGAATCTTAAAATAGGATTCAGGTTTGCATTCAGAGAAAAAGTAGTAGAAACTACCAAAGGACAATTTTCATTTGGTTCGAAATATCCGGTTGTTTGGCTAAGTTATACCAAAGGTATTTCAGGTTCAGTATTTGGAGCTTATAATTATGACAAAATTGATCTGAAAGTTGAAGGAAATAAATATATCAAATACCTGGGGCATTTCAATTTCCGCTTGATGGCTGGTATTGTATTTGGGCAAATTCCTGCCAGTGACCTGTATATTGAAAACGGATCATACCGGACTTTTACTATTTATGCACCAAATAGTTTTGGCACCATGCGTACAAATGAGTTTTTATCAGACAAATATGCTTCTTTATACCTGACACACAATTTTGGTAACCTCTTAATTGATTTTAAGCGGTTCCATCCTGAGTTCATGGTTGTAACCAATATTGCTTTTGGAAACTTAAGTAACCCGGAAAATCATCATAATATAGACTATAATACATTGGAGAAAGGCTATTATGAATCTGGTTTGATCATTAGAAAATTACTTGATTTACGGATTCTTGATCTTGGGATAGGAGCATTATACAGATATGGCCCTTACAGTTTGGATAACATTTCATTAAACTTTGCTTACAAATTCAGTGTATTTTATGGATTTTAATAAAACTCAATAGAATTTAATAACTTTACATAGTAATCGCGACTTCAAAACTGATGAAAGATAATATACTCCAATACCTGAAACCTCTTGCCGCTTTAGCTATCATAGCTTTTATGGTTTGGTATTTTTCTGACATCGTCACCTATATCCTGGTAGCTACATTTCTTTCACTACTAGGCATGCCAATGGCTAGAAAACTAAACCTTATCCGGATTAGAAGATTTAAGATACCTAAAGCCGTCAGTGCTTTGCTCACCTTGTTATCCATGGTATTGATTTTTATTCTTTTTATTTTGGTAATCGTTCCTCTTATTATCAAACAAGGAAATGTAATAGCTACTATCGACATTGACGCATTGCTGTTTTATTATCAAAAACCCATGAATCAGTTGAATGAATTCCTGATACAGTATAATGTGATTGGTTCAGGAGAAACATTGGCGCAGTATTTTGAATCCCAATTAAATGATTTCCTGAATTTCTCAGAGTTCACGAATTTTTTCGCAAACATTGTTACAGCAACTGGAACTGTTTTTATGGGGACATTCATTATCTTATTTCTCACTTTTTATTTTTTGATGGATGATAATCTGGGAAGAAAATTTATCCTAACGCTCACGCCTGAAGAGCATGTTGAGAATATGGACAGAATTTTAAGTGACTCAAAAAGCCTATTGACCCGATATTTTCACGGCATCCTTATTGAAGTCGTAATTATGATGACCATTGAATCCACCGGCTTACTTATTTTCGGTGTTCCAAATGCGGTTCTTATTGGCTTTTTTGGTGGTTTAATGAACGTCATACCCTACTTGGGCCCAATTATCGGCGCATCTTTGGGAGTAGCCCTGGCCACATTATCCGAACTTAGTTTGGGTAATTACGATATGGTACCTGTAACCATAATAACCGTATTAGGGGTTTTTGCATTTGCCAATGTTATTGACAACACCATCCTTCAGCCCCAGATTTATTCAAGAAGCACAAAAGCACACCCGGTGGAAGTATTTCTTGTAATTATTGTTGGTGGTAAATTAGCAGGCATCGCTGGAATGATCCTTGCCATTCCTACTTACACGGTTGTTAAGATCATTGCACGTGAATTTGCCCAACGCATGAAACTGGTAAAATTTTTAACCGGAAAGATGTAAAATGGTTTCCATTCTAAGCATTGTTAATTCATTACTTTTTATATGCCCTATCTGTTAAATGAATCAACTCTATTATTCAGAACCATAAAAATTCTGAAAAACACATATTATTATTAGGAGTTTGCATGATTTTTGTGTATATTTATCCGATGTTCGTTTTAACAATCTATTATTGATATAAGAGTTTCTATATGTATTTTTGACAGCATGTAGCTTTTGTCACTAAAGATGTAACCTTAAACGACTAAATAACTATAATTAAAAAACAGATTAATTTAAATTTATTATTATGAGCGAGAATAATTCAAATTCAGGTTTTGCTTTTATAGCAGGTTTATTGGTAGGCGCAGCAGTTGGTGCCATTGGTGGTTTGCTGTTTGCACCTGAATCAGGTGAAGAAACCCGAAAAAAACTGGCAGAAAAATCCAAAGACATGGCAGACGAACTTTATGATCGTTTTGACGATTTAAAAGAAAGCGTTACAAATGTATTGGAAGATGTAAAAAAAGGCACAACAGATGTACTTGAAGACGTGAAAAAAGGTACAGCGGAAGCCATTCAGGACGTCAAGAAATCAGCTGCCAAGAAATAAGAATTCTTAGATTATTATGGAAAAAGAAGATTTTAGTGCACCTCTTAGAAATACAGTAGAGGGAATTAAATCGTATGTCGCCCAACAGGTGGCTTACAATAAATTAGTATTGTCAAAGAAAATGACCGAGTTATCGGCACGACTAGTACTTTTCCTTCTCATCTTTGGGATAAGTGGGCTAATACTTCTTTTTCTGTCTTTTTCATTTGCCAATTGGTACGCCTATACTTACGGTGAACTATTTGAAGGTTATTTGATCCTGGTTGCTTTTTATCTTTTATTAGCTGCAATTATTTACATATTCAGAAAACAACTCATATTCAAACCGATAAGAACTATTACTTGTAAGATATTATTTAGTGAAGAGAATGATCAAGAAATAGCTGCTACATTCAATTCAATTGAAAGCTTGAACATTCAAATTATAAAATCTCGTGAAGATTTAAAGCAGGAAGAAGAAAATCTCAAAGAATCTCTGGATGAATTAAGTCAGACATTCACATTACCAAACATCATACAGCAATTTGCCAAAAATGCCTATGAATCGATACTGACAACATCAAATATTGCAAGGTTAACTTATGTAATTGTTCAAAAGTTGAAACGTAAAAAAAAGCCAAAACAGCTTAATGATTAAAATTTGTCTTTAAGGATTAAACTGTTAGAATATCTTTTTCTTTCTCTTCAACAAGCTTATCAATTCTTTCAGTAAATGTGTCGGTTAGCTTTTGGATTTCATCCATCAACTGTTTGGTATCGTCCTCGGCCATACCTTCTTTCTCAAGTTTTTTTGCTTCTTCATTGGCCTGACGGCGTGCATTTCTAACTCCCACTTTGGTTTCTTCAGCAGCTACTTTTGCTCTTTTCACCAACTCCAACCGTCTTTCTTCCGTGAGGGGTGGCACATTAATTCTGATAATCTCACCTTCGTTTTGAGGATTAAATCCCAGGTTGGCATTTAATATGGCCTTTTCAATTTCATGAATGGTGCTTTTATCAAAAGGTTGTACGATAATCTGACGGGGATCAGGGGTATTAATATTTGAAGTCTGTTCAATAGGTGTAGAAACACCATAAAAATCAACCCGAACACCATTCAGCATATTTGGGTTGGCTTTT
>PKSW01000460.1 GCA_002869465.1 Marinilabiliales bacterium | reverse complement strand
TGTTTTTCTTTAACTGAATGTGATACATCGGTTTGAATATGTTGCGTTTGGCATTTCAACGCTCCCAAACTTTCAATTTACTACTAAGTTTCTTTATTGTTATCATCTTCATATTTAGCACTATCTGCCAAATGCACTATATTTTTTGTTGTATGGCGTATTTGCCTTATTTAAATTCATAAATCACTTTGTTTTTAACCATTTTCTTTACAATTAACAAAACGAATAAAGATATTACTCCACCAATTAAGGTCCCATAAATATCTTTCCAATCAAATACTCCACGAGGCAAATAGGGTTGTAATATTTCATATAGAATATATCCGATCACAATAAATCCAATTACATTAAATACTTTCTTGCTTGGTGAGTTCAATAATGCCAAACTAAAAAATATTTGAACAATTATTCCTCCAGAATTCCCAATACTATCAGCAATCCCATAATCATCAATGTTGTTTGAATAAATAAATGGTCTATAAATGTTTCTTCCTATTTCTGTTAAAAAGAAGAATAAAACAGCAATCCCGAAATAAATAATCCTTAAGCGATCAATAGTTTTTATTGATTTTTTATCTGTAAAAAAGTTATTATGCTTTTTCATTTCTTGGATTTCACATATTTTATGTTTGTAGTTCTTCTTTATGCCATACAACTCGTTATATGTTCACTAAATGTACACATTATCGGTGTTATTTTCCGGATATGTTCATGTTTTATGTTTGATAGCCGTTCGCAAAGTTCAGTCTCCGGGTTTCTTACTCCCAAAGTTAGCAAATAATTTCTGATTATTTTAGCCGCTTAATTCAATCCTATGAAGAAACTGGTTTTTGCTACCAATAATCCGCATAAATTAGAAGAAGTGCGTGCCATTTTGCAGCAGAAATTTGAAGTGGCAGGACTGGCTGATATTGGATGCCATAAGGAAATACCCGAAACGGGGACAACATTGGAGGAGAATGCATCTATTAAATCGCATTACGTGGTCAACCAATATCAAACAGATTGCTTTGCAGATGATACAGGCTTAGAAGTGGATGCACTGGATGGAAAGCCAGGCGTTTACTCGGCGCGCTATGCAGGCGAAAATGCCAGCTATGAGCAGAATGTAGATAAGTTATTGCAGCAAATGGAGGGTATAGATAAGCGCAAGGCACGCTTCAGGACAGTTGTTTCATTGGTAATGGAAGGTAAAGAATACCTGTTTGAAGGTGCTATTGAAGGTAAGATCATCCATGAGCGAAAAGGAAGTGGTGGTTTTGGCTACGACCCGGTTTTTGTTCCGGATGGATATACACAAACTTTCGCCGAGATGAATGCCAACATGAAAAACAGCATCAGCCACCGGGCTAAGGCCATTCAAAAACTGGCTGATTTCCTGCTGCATAACGGCTGATATGCTTTGTTTTTACTTGCATTATTTTGAAAATCAATTAATTTTGTCATAAGTATCTGTTAAAACCGGTGTTGAAAAGAAACTTACATAGCATTTGCATATTCTTACTTTTCGTGATCCTGTTGGCTTGCCAGCAAACGGAAAAGCAACACAAGGTAATTGAAAATAAAGAAACTGAGTTATCGGAACGGATCCAGGAAACTATCGCTCCAATTGAGAAAAGATCACCCGCAATTTCAATTGTTACGGAATCCCGATCAAATTATAAATTTCAGTACAGTACTTCTGTCAGGCATACCATCGGGGAATTTGTGGATGCACCTATGACAGAAGTCATCCCGAAGAATATTCGTCATGAAAACCATGTATCATCAAAAATAAAAACCACAAATACTGAACTGACTGAAATGGAAGTGTTCCCGCTGATGGTGAACATCATTTTTGACAATGATATTTTTAATAATACCGACTACTATTATACCAATGGGGCAAGGATCGAGATGGTATTGCCAATCGCAAAAAGTTCACCGGTTAATAAGATGCTTTTAGGCTTAAAAACGAACGATATTGATATCAGTGGCTTTTCAATCACACAGAATATCTATACACCCATCAACCCGGAAGCGACCGGAATTGAATATGGCGACCGGCCTTTTGCGTCGTATCTTACCGTGGGACAATTCAGGGAAAGCTACCATCTGAAGAAAAAAATACAAATAAAAAGTGCACTCGATATCGGAGTAATAGGGCCTTTAGCTTTTGGTGAAAAGGTGCAATCAACGGTGCATACACTGGAACCAACAGGCTGGAAATACCAGCTGCAAAACAGCTTTTTGATCAATTATTATTTCCGTATCGAAAAAGGTTTGTACGGTTCATCTAACTTCGAGTTGAATGCAGTCGGACAGACGAATTTGGGTACTTTGTATGATAAAATAGGGGGTGGCTTGCGATGGAGGGCCGGTAGCTTTTTACCCGTATACCGGGGACCCATGACCATCTGCTGTAACCAAGCCAAAAGAAGGCAATTGCAATACTGGTTTTTTATGACAGCAAATACAGACTTAGTAGTTTACGATGCTACTTTGCAAGGCAGTATGTTTGATAATAACAGTCCATATGTGTTGGAAAACAGCGATATAAACCGGGTGGTATTTACAGGGAGCATGGGCGTAGCTCTTTATTATGACAACCTGGGTGTGGAACTGGAAAATATATATCTTACACCCGAATTTAAAGGCGCAAAATATTTTGGATATGGCCGCATAAAGTTGGTCGCAAATTTTTAAAAATGGGAATGAATACGAATGGGAATGCAGCAAACGCGGATTTCTTAAAAGATAAAAAAATTGAATTTCCGGTTACATTTGAATTGAAGGCAGTGATGGTCGAAGAGGGGGATCATTCTGGTAATAAGGAAAAACTTGAAACCATATTTAGGAAACTGAAAATTAAATTTCAATTTGTTGCAGATAAGGTGAGTAGTAAAGGCACTTATATTAGTTATACATATACAGTTACCCTTGATGCCCAAGAGCAGATGGATAATTTATATGACGATTTAAAAAGGGTTGAAGGCCTCAAATTTGCACTGTAATGGATAAAATTATAGCTGTCGCATTTGGCGGAAGTATAGGTGCCGTTTCACGTTACCTGATCTATTATTATTTCGATAAGTTTCATCAGAGTCATTTTCCGTGGGCATCGTTGCTGGTAAATCTGCTTGGTTCGTTACTCATAGGATTGCTGTGGGGACTGTTCGATAAATACCATATCTCATCAGGAGTACGCTTGTTTATTTTTATTGGTATTTTGGGAAGTTTCACCACTTTTTCTACTTTCGCATTCGATGTTTTCAGCCTTTCAAAAGAAGGGGAATTTCGGAATATGGTGTTGTATATTTTAGGTACCAATGTTATTGGTATCAGCCTGGCTTTTGGAGGTTACTATTTGACGAAATTGGTGTATTGACCCTATGCATGAAATTGAACCATATTACAACTGGCGAAATCTCTATATTGCTTCCGAAGACCCGCTTTCGCCTTTTTACGGGCAGCAATACAGCGAGTTTGAATTCACTAATGCTATCTATGATTATTTTATCCATCCGCAGTGGGATAAATTTGATTCGGCCACACTCTACCTGAAAATTCTCTATGTAAGTTACGATTTGCATTATTGCGTTATCGAATTGATAGGGGAGTGGAATGATGCCATTTATAACGATATAATGTACTTGTATCGGAATGTGATTGAGGAACTGATAGAACAGGAGATCATCTACTTTATTTTAATTGGCGAAAACGTGTTGACTTTTCATGCCGATACTTCAGATTACTACGAAGAATGGGTGGATAATATTGGTGAAGGTTGGATCATCGGGCTGAATTTCAGGTGGCATGTGATCAAGGACTTCGTGGATGCGAACCTCGATTATTACATTGCCCTGGGTGGGAAATTCGATGATCTGGCTTGGAGGGTCATGTTACCGGATCAGTTGTTTAAAAAACTGGATACGCTGATTACAAAACGACTGGAGATGTAAGGATGAAAAAAGCAGTGATTATGAAAGTCTATGGAAAAGTACAGGGAGTCGGCTTCAGGTTTTATACTCAGAAAACTGCTCAGGAATTAAATATTGCTGGTCATGTGCGCAATCGCCCCGATGGCAGTGTTTACATAGAAGCAGCAGGAGAGTCAGAGAACCTGGAAATGTTCATTAACTGGTGCGAGGATGGCCCGACCTGGGCGCATGTTTCCAAATTGGAGAAGCAGGAAATTCCAGTATTTGATGCAAAGGATTTCAGGATCAAGTAAAGGCTATCGGAATAAGATGAATTGAAACTAGGAAGCTTTAACTATTTTTATTCTTGCTTGCTCTTAAATACTCTCTCTTCCCAGGCGGGCCAGGTAGTTTCTCAATTTGGAATCCGGATTCTTTCAAAGCACGTTTTACAATTCCTTTGCATGAGTAGGTGGTCATTACGCCACCCTTTTTCAAGGATTTTAATAGTTTCGAAAATATATCCACAGTCCACAATTCTGGTTGCACTTCAGGAGAAAATGCATCGAAATAAATGACATCAATTTTTTCAGTAGGAAAAACAGCTTTTTCGAGGGTGTTGATCTCTTTTTCGAGCGTGAAACGGTCTGTTATCATATGTGATTCAGCAGTTGGCTGGTGGAACTTAAGAAATATTGGCCGATCAATATTGAGTATTTCATGATAATTCAGGGAATTTGCTATTTCTATTGAAATAGGAAAAGCTTCCAGCCCGTGATAACTGATTTGTTTGTCAAATTGCTCAGCCCATAACAAAGTCAGCAAAGCATTCAATCCTGTACCGAAACCAATTTCCAGTATGTTGATGTGGGATTGTTTCTCACGAAACCCATCCAAAGCGCCCTGTATAAAAATATGTGACGATTCTTGTATGGCGCCAAAAGTGGAGTGGTAATGTTCGCCAATCTGTTCATTAGATAACGTATGGGAACCATCCCCAGTAATAAACAATTTATGAGGTTTCGGAGCTTTCAAATAGTACAATAAAATTATTCTGACCAAAGATACACTAAGCAGAGGAGATCTGTTGAGGGTCAAACAAGCTGTGCTATTTTTTCTTTTTGAATGTCTGTTTGGCCTGTTCCGTCAGATCATCCAGCTTATCTTTGATCTCGTTCATTTCTTCTTTGAAGGCTTTTTCAATATTTGAAATGGTCACCGGGTCACCCTGCATTTCAAGTCTATCACTAACAGTTCGGGCAGGAGGGATCACGATCCAAAGTACCAAATATACCAATATACTGCTGCCGCCGATGAAAAGCGCCAGAAGAAAAATGATCCTGACGACTGTAGCATCAATATTGAAATAGGAACCCAACCCCGAGCAAACACCACCCAGCATGCGGTCGTCAATATTCCTGAAAAGGCGTTTTTTACCTTTTTGCCGGTTCAATTGCGAGGTAAGCTCTTCTTCCGAGTATTCATCAAAATCAACCGGATGCCCCATAATTCCAATTATTTCCTCAACATCAGCTATAACAATCACCTGTTTTTTATCGTTTAGTTTTTGTTGGAATAATTCAACAATCCGGTTCTCAATATCATTGATAATCTCTTCTTGCCCCTTTTTATTCCTGAAATGAGTCTTTATTTCTTCGAGATATGCATTCAATTTCGTGTAAGCATCTTCATCCAAGTAGAATATGATGCCCTTGATATTTATGTTCAATGTTTTTTTCATCGTTATGATTTTTTTGGTTTTAAAAGTTGTTGAACGGATTTGTTCAGTTGTTTCCAGTTTTCTGTTAATGAATTCAGCGTTTCTATACCTTGCTCTGTAAGGCTGTAGTATTTTCTGGGTGGTCCCGATGTGGATTCTTCCCACCTGTATTTCAAAATCCCATCATTTTTTAGCCTTGTCAGCAAGGGGTATACCGTGCCCTCCACAACCAATAGCTGTGCGTCTTTAAGTGCAGACAGGATATCAGATGTGTATACTTCCTGGTCGGAAATGACTGATAGTACACACAATTCCAACACACCTTTCCGCATCTGGGCATTTGTTTTTTCAATTTTCATCCATGATAAATTTTAAATTACGCTGCAAATATAATGTAAAAAATAATACTATGCAATACATAGTACTAAAACATTTAAAATAATTTAATAAAATTCTCAAAAATGATCACTAAAAACGGCTTTAGAGATGAAAAGGGCAGATAAATTAAGCTTGGAAAACTGCCCTTTTCGCCATGATCCACATGAGGATACCCCGGGAGATCATAAAAAGGTGCAGCGAAAACCACAATGCATGGTTTCCGAAACTTTGAATAGTAAGATAATAGGAGGGAAGGAAAATCAGAACGGAGGCAATGATCATCGTATTTCGCATGGCTTTAGAAGCCGTGACACCTATATAAATACCATCCCAGATAAAAGCTGCGCCGCTAACGAGTGGCAACAGAATAATCCAGTAGCGGTATTCATATGCGATATGGATCAATGTTGCATTATCCGTCATGATCCACAGTAGCGGTTTTAAGGCTACGAAGAATACCAGCCCAAAAAGTATGGATGCACCCCAGCCCCAATTAAACAAATGCCTAACGGTGAGTCGCAGCATGGAACGGTCTCCTGCACCTTTGGCTTTACCGGTAAGGGCTTCACCGGCAAAGGCAAAGCCATCGGCGAAATAAGAGAAGATAAAAAAGAACTGAAATAAAAGGGAGTTCACGGCCAGTATCTCATCGCTGATATTGGCAGAGCGGCTTGTAAAAAAAGCAAGTACCAGCAGCAGCAACAGGGTTCGTATA
>PKSW01000389.1 GCA_002869465.1 Marinilabiliales bacterium | reverse complement strand
GGTTCTCCCCAAACCAGGGCTTCATATGTTCTGTCAATTGTGTGGTCAAAAAATTGTTTGGCTAATTTGGTTTGGGCTTCTTCATTTTTTGCTACCAGCAGCAAACCTGATGTATCTTTGTCAATACGATGCACCAGATATCCGAAACCATTATCGATGTTGTTTTGACCGGTTTGCTGGAAATGATTGGCGAGCCCGTGCAATAAAGTGCCAGTAAAATTACCATGTCCGGGATGTACCACTAAACCCGCTTGTTTGTTGATAATGATCACGTCTTCATCTTCGTAATGTATGTCAAGCGGAATATCTTCAGCAGTTATCTCAACATCCCTGGGTGGGTGAGACATAACAACAGAGACAACATCGCCTGGCCGTACTTTATAATTCGATTTTACTGTTTCGTCATTTACCAGGATATTGCCTGCTTTAGCTGCAGTTTGGATTTTATTCCGGGAAGCATTCTGAATGCGATTAAAGAGGAACTTATCTATCCTTGTAAGTGCCTGGCCGGGATCGACCTCAATCCTATAGTGTTCGTAAAGTTCTGAGTTCTCTTCTCTTAAATCACCTATGTCTTCTGTCGTCATCGGCTTATAAGAAGTTTTTCGTTAAAGACTTTTCCCTTACTGGTAATCTTGATAATATACATTCCTGTTGTTAGGTGGCTGATGTCAATGTTTTGTGATACACCTTTTTGCTGTTTTACGAGACTGCCATACATATTATACATAGAAAGTTGCGCCTTTTCATCGGAGCGGATTGTATGATTACCAATTTTAAAATAGGTTCGGGCAGGATTCGGATAAACTCCAATGCGATCATTCTTCTGCATCGTGAAATCATCAGTTCCGACGACCATATTCGGTCCAAACATGGGGCGGATTAGAAGTGAACCCGCGAAATTACTATTGTACCAGGTTTGCTCAATTTTATAGAAAATCTTGTCATTATTGACGTTATTGGCATCAAATCCAATATTCAGATTGCTACTTTCGAATTGTTGCCATCCCACATAAAAAGTTCCTGATAAAATGATGGGTTCATCCAGCATATACGGGTAAAACTCGTACAATTCATTTTCCCACATTGCCTGCTGACTTTCAATTTGTGCAACGATATCGCCCGGTTTTCCGTTATTGTCCTGCCAAATATTAATGTTAAAAAACTGGTTGTTAGAAAAATCCAGTGTTTGGTTAAAATACATTTGAACACCATATAAGGTATCGGGCATGCTCAATGTAAACTGGTATGCCAATTGGGCTCCAGCGGGCTCCAGTCCATATCCAAACTCAGGTGTTCCATCGTCGTAAGCATAATAATTATAGAACCCCTGCTGGTAAATAGCTGAATCGACAATGATATTTGATTCAGAGGAATCACTAATATAATGTTTTATGATATATGAAGTTGTATCTCTGTTGTAATCAAAATTAAAGGCTGATAAAACCGGCGGACAGGCATGAGCCGATCCACAGGGTGTGTTGCAGTTTTGAAAGCCAAATTCATAAAAAGGTGGCAGGTTACAGCTTCCACCGTTGTATGTGTATCCGAAATTACCGTTGACCTGTTGAACAGTATATTTATATTTGGTATTGCGCTCTACCTTATCGAGGTTACTGATGTACATTTCCAGTTCCGGCCGCATCGTGTTTAATGGCGCATCTGCCCGGTATTGCCTATATGGCATCACCTGGTAGGTTTTAAGAAAAGAAGGTGCCCTGTTCGAGAATGTTAGAACCCGATAAGTTGTATCTGCGATCGTCCGGTTATAGTTCATGTAAACATAATCCACATTCCATTGATCTACGTTGCTTCTGAATGATGGAATAATATCATTTGCAATACTTGCATAATTTCTGAACCGGAATGAAAAATCTTTATAGAAATAAATGCTGTCTTTAACAGGGATCATTATTTGAGCCCAATCCGCACCATACAACTCCTCAAATTCTGTAAGACGCATCCCTTCTGATTTCCATTGTGTTTTCCAGCCTACTTCAGGAACAAAAACAGAATCGCATGGCATCATCAACCAATCACCCCATGTTAAGGTTTGAAAGTTGATAATGTAGATGGTTGTATCACAGCCTGGCGGTGCATATAAAGTGTCAAATGGTTTAATTGTATCTTGTTCGTTCTCAAGATAGAAATTGGCTGATATCAAAACTGAGTCGATATGTGCGAAAATAGTATCTCCAGTTAAATATGAGAACTCGAGTAGAAGAGAATCTCCCAGTTCTGGCTCATCACCATACCCCTGTGGTTGGAAATAGAAGCTGAGATAAATAGAATCGGCGGGGCTTAAGGCTTTTGTAATGGGATCAAATACAGAATCAAGCCGAATGGTATTTGAGGTTAAGTAATCTGCAACAAATGGAATGATGAGCGCATCTGCGTAAACGGCGCCAGTGCTGTCAATCGCATCAAAAGTTGCTGCGCCAACGTTGGGTGCAAAATAGGGAAAATCTTTATTTACAAATACATTTTTATCTTTCCAGAGAGCAGGGTCAGGATACCTGTTGATATTTTTAAAATCATCAAAAAAAGGCAATTGCAATAGTATATTCTCCCTGCTGTCTCTCTCCGGGTTATCAGGTGATGTACTAGCTTCTTTTTTGATAACTTCATTATACTGCAAGCCTGTCAGGATTTCCTGTGCAGGTGCTGTTAATGCTATTAGAATGCATATAATAGTAAAAGACTGTTTAAAAATCTTCATTATAATCGTAATTGGTATTTAGCTGTAATGTGTCATTCCCAATGGTATCGGGTATAAATTCTTTTATATAGGATTCAAAATCAAAATTCAAATCGGAACGATACCAAATATCAACCTGCTGCCCCAGGTAAAGCATGTTAGTTGTTAATGGATGCGGATCGGTATTAAAAACCCTGGCTTGAGTTGAGTCATCCACATTAATATAATATTCGTTGCCGAGGTTGAGATATGCATAATGCAGTTCCCTAATGGCTTCTTCTTTTTCCATTCCGATGAGCATCGGCAATGCGACACTTGCATTCATGTCGCCTTTTCCAACAATCAAATCAATGGTTGTGCCTTTTCGTAACTCAGTACCTGGTTCAATGGGTTCATTGTTTACAACCTGGTCAACAACGGCATTGCGAGCAAAATACTCCACATATTCAAGCTTGCCCACTAAAAGTTCTTGCGCTTCTAAAGTAACAAGCGCCTGTCGCAGCGAGAGGTTTTTCAGATTCGGCATGGCAACTTTTTCGGGCATTTCTGCGACAATGGTCAGATACACATGCCGTCCTTTTTTTACTTTAGAACCCGGAAGTGGATTTTGAATAATGATACTTCCCTTTTCCATGGTCTTATCAAAAACAGAGTCAATTACCTGGAAATCAAAAAAATTTTCATAATTGTTTTCAGTGAGGTATGCCAGTGATTTCCCGTGTAAGTCCGGCACCACATATACCTTTCCATGTCTCGTAAATAAATCGAGCGATAGAAGAACCAGCCAAAGTATAACGAATGACAACACAATAGCTATGAGCAGATGTATGTAAAATTTCTTCCGACCAAGAAAATAAAAAAAGCCCATTAAATGTTAATTTAGTGTGTTAAAGCCTTGTGCAGATGACTTATTCACATAACTTTGTTTGATTGAATATATTGTTCCTGTTAAGTGGCAAAGTTAAAAATTATTAAGCATTTATAATAGATGAAAAAAATAGCCATTATTTGCGGTGGAGACTCCGGTGAATATGAGATTTCCATAAAAAGTGCCCGGGTTGTTAAAAAACACCTGGACAGGCTTAAGTATGAAGGATATCTGATAGTTATCCGGGGAACGGATTGGTACTATGAAGATGAAAGAGGCGATAAACATTTGATGGATAAGCGTCATTTCAGCTTGCAACGGGGAAGTGAATCCATACAATTTGATGCTGTGTTCAATGCCATCCACGGAACACCCGGAGAAGACGGAAAAATGCAGGCCTATCTGGACATGATGGGGATTCCCTATACATCAAGCCAAATGGATACATCTGCTTTGACTTTCAATAAACATCTATGCAATAAATTTATCAGTTCGTATGGCATTCATGTGGCCAATTCAATCACTTTTTTCAAAGGCGATAAGATAAATGAAGCTGAGGTGATTCAAACATTGGGGTTACCCGTTTTCGTAAAGCCCGCAAGAAGCGGTTCGAGTGTTGGCATTTCTAAAGTAAGCCTCAAAAGTGAGTTGCAAACTGCTGTGCAAAAAGCGTTTGCCGAAGACAGTCAGATTTTGATCGAGTCATTTATTAAAGGAAGGGAGCTCACCTGCGGAATGATCAATAGAGGGAAGGAACTGATTGTATTTCCCATTACAGAGATCATCAGTAAAAAGGAGTTTTTCGATTATGAGGCCAAGTATACCAAAACGTTGGCAGATGAAATTACACCTGCCGACATTGACAATGATGTAGAACAGGACATAAAAACCATTTCGGCTTTTTTGTTTAAACAGCTGGGTTGCAAAGGCTTTGTCAGATTTGATTATATTTTAAGCGAAGCAGGATTGTATTTTATTGAAGTGAATACCATCCCAGGAATGACCGAAGAAAGCATTTTGCCACAGATGGCTGCTGATTACGGGATGAGTTTGACAGAATTATTCGGAATTGCACTGGCCAATATATTTGAATAATCTACAATCAATGGGTCAGGTATTTTACCATCTTCTCCCTTGCCCCGGAACGAACTGATAAGCGCCCAGATCAGGATCGGTGGCACGTTGCGTTCCTACAATATCAAATGGTACTTCCGAAGCTATTTGGAGATCCCCAATCTTTCGGGCTGGTGATAATGAATCCAGTCTGTAATCATTTATTTTATAATCGAAGAACAGTGGGTCTTGATTTTTTTGAATCATGTTGAAGTTATCAGAATTGTTCGTATTCAGTTCTGTTTTTAGGTTCACATAATTCAGATAGTAAGTTGAATCAGCCCCGGCCACCATTTCCGTTTGGAATTCATTGGTATTATTACCGTATATAATACTGTTTCCAATACTGAAATTTATGGGTAATGGTACCGGTTGTTCAAGTGTGTCGAGTAAATAATTATTCAGGTAAACTGCAGGGGTATTTCTAACGGAATATGACCAGTAATTAGCGAAGGTAGCTTGTTTAAAATTATAGTAACCACCTCCGGTAGCAGCCAGGCAATAGGCACCACAGTTAGCTATTACCGTGTTGGTCCCCTCTATATTATACACCCGCGAAAACAGCCCGATCCCCTGCATATTCTGAATAGTAACATTATGCAGTTTTACAAGATTTTCAGCCGGACGTAAAAACGATTCCACCTGCAGCCCAATAAATCCGTTTTGAATAATGGCATTATGAATTTCATGATGCTGACCGGGTTGTGCTTCCATCAACCAGATGCGGTCCCATTGACCGGGTAAATCACTGTAAAAAGCTTCTAATCTGTCGCCCTGGAAATACACCGGGTTTTCAATTGTGCCGTATACTTTCAACAATCCGTCGGAATAAGCCCATAAACCTGAGTTTTCATGGAAATATACCTTAGCTCCTTCATCAATGATGAGTTCGCCGTATGAATTGATCAAAGCATAACCATACACAACGTATGGCTTTTCATTGGTCCAATGCACCGTCTCAAGACTGTCGGCTACAATTTTAAATTTTGGAAATCCGGCTACATAAGTATCCGCAACAATATAATTGGCATTTTGTCCCCACGACACGAGTTTCACACTTTGCTCATTGCTATTTGTAAAAAACTGGATGTCATCTTCCACCACAAAAGGATTGTTCATATCATTGGGGTCGATGGTGACTTTCACAAAAATGTACAGGCTGTCGCCGCCTTCAATTTCAATGTTATTGAAGTTGTATCCCGATTCGCCGTCAACATTGATGCGGTAAGGAGAACTTTCGCCATTAACAACTCTAATACTTGAAATGCTGATCCGACTGCCTGATGTATTGTACACCATTAATTGGTGCGTGGTTGACCCCAGGGTAGTAAAAACGGTATCGAAAATAACGGAGTCATTGGAGAATTGAAGTTTTAAGCCAGGATTATCATTAATAAAATCTGTTTTTTTGCATGCACTGAAGACAACCATAAAGACCAAGCTGATGATCGCGAACTTTAACGGTGAAGGTTTTGAAGGCATGCTGTTCATTTTTTGAGATGGCAAATATAGCAATCAATTCAATTACGCTAAATATGGGTTTTTATTGTAATTTTGCCCGGTTAAGTGCATCAATGCTATAAATTTATGAGAAATTATTTCAAATATTTTATTTTGGCTCTATTCCTGATGGGTAGTGTTATAACTTCTTTCGCACAATATGAAAATACCAGTGGGAATAAAGATCCAAAGCAGCAGGAAAAGAAACAACCACTACAAAAACGAGACAAATGGTTTGTTGGTGGTATGTTTGGTGCGGGTTTTTCATCTTATAGTTCATATGTAGAAGTGTCTCCTTTAGTTGGCTATAAAATAACTCCGGCTTTTCATGTGGGGACACGTTTTAATTATATTTGGAATAGTTTTGAAGTAGCATATGATGAACGTGAGAATCTTCATCATTTTGGGATTGGAGCTTTTAGCCGATATATTATTTTTAAAGGTTTATTTGCACAGGTCGAATATGAAGCCCTAAGCTATGATAATCCGTCATATATAATTACATTAGAAGACAGGGAATGGATCAATAGTTTATTTCTCGGCGGCGGATATTATCAAAGTATGGGAAGGGCATTTGCATCATTTGCCATATTGTTTAACGTGCTGGATAATATCAATTCACCATATGTAAATCCTGT